>JBCCEW010000015.1 GCA_039030075.1 Myxococcota bacterium
ACGGTCGAGGCGAAGCATCCCCGGGGATCGGGGCGCTCGCGATGAGCCGGTCGAAACGTCCCGACCCGTTGGCCGCCATGAGCGCGCCGGCGGCCGCGCTGACGCGCGCCGTGCTGGCAGCGGCCGATGCGGAAGGGGTTTCGGTGCTTCTGGTCGGCGGACCCGTGCGCGACCTGCTGCTCGGACGCGAGATCGTCGACGTCGATCTCCTGGTCGACGACGAGGCCCCGGGCCGGGCGGCTGCGTTGGCGGAGCGTGTGGCGGGGGAGGGCTTGAAGAGCACCGTCCACCCGCGCTTCGGAACGGCCACCGTGCGTCAGGACGACGCGCACGTGGACCTCGCGACGGTGCGCAGCGAACGCTACGCGCACCCGGGCGCGCTGCCGACGGTCGAGGCCGGCACCCTCGATGAGGACCTCGCGCGGCGGGATTTCTCGGTGAATGCCTTGGCGATGCCCTTGTCGAAGAAGGCGCGCGCGGCCCACCCGGCCGTGGTCGATCGACTCGGAGGGCTCGCCGACCTGGAGGAGCGCCGGCTCCGGGTGCTGCACGATCGCAGCTTTCACGACGACCCGACCCGCGCGCTGCGCGCCGCCCGCCTGGCACCGCGCCTGGGCTTCAGCCTGGCGCGCGGTTCGCGTCGCGCGCTGCGCGATGCCTTGCGCGACGGCGCCTTCGCCCGGGTGAGCGGAGACCGCTTGCGCCGCGAATGCGTTCGCGTGTTCGAAGATGCATCGCGCGGGCTCGATCCGACCCGCGCCCTTCACGCCCTCGATGACTGGCATGTGCTCGGAGCCCTCGAGCCCGGGCTGCGGCTCGAAGGCGCTGCGCGACTGCCGCTGCGGCGGCTCGGGCGAGCGATTGCCGAGCCGCCCTGGAAGGCGCCGCGATGGCGGCCGTGGATGACGGGCTTCGGCGTCTGGCTCGGGCCGCTGCCGGCCGCACTGCGACGACGCGCCCTGCGGCGGTTCGGGTTGCGCGGCGCGCCGGCGAAGCGGGTGGGCGAGATTCCGCGCCAGGTCGAGCGCTCCCTGCGTGGCCTCGCGAAGGCACGCGGCCGCGGCGCGGTGGACGCGGTGCTCACCGGGCTGGGCGAAGAGGAGCTCTACGCGGTCTACGTAGCCGCCGAATCCGCTCTGCGTCGACGGATCGCGCGCTTCGCCGCCGAAGACCGGTCGCGTCGTTTGCCAGTCACGGGGGCCGACCTGCTCGCGGCGGGGCTCTCGGGCCCGGCGATCGGCCGGGCGCTGGAGCGGATTCGCGTGGCCTGGCTGGACGGCGCCGTGCGTACCCGCGAAGAGGCGCTCGCCCTGGCCCAGGAGGTCGCCAAACGCACGCGGGCAAAGCGTTAACCGCGCTTGCTCCGCCGAGGCCGATCTCCCATACTCGCGGCGCCCCTCCTCCTCTGCTCGTTTTCTCGCCTGCTTTCGGAGCACGCATGACGGCCGCGGGCCCTCCCGACGGGACACGCGACGCGCCGGCAGTCCATCCTGGCGCCGCCGCGACGAGCGAGAGCACTTCTGCATCCGCAGCTGCCGCGGCGACGTGGGGGGCCGACGAGCCCACCTACGCCGTCAAGCTGCCGGTCTTCGAGGGGCCCCTCGACCTCCTGCTCCATCTCATTCGCACCAATGAGGTGGACATCACCGACATTCCGATCGCGACGGTGGCCGAGCAGTATCTCGCGTACGTGGAGCTGATGCGCGAGCTGCAGCTCGACATCGCTGGCGAGTACCTGCTGATGGCGGCCACCCTCGCTTGGATCAAGTCGCGCATGCTGCTGCCGCCGGATCCCGCCGCGATCCAGGACGAGAGCGTCGACCCGCGCGCCGAGCTGGTCGCGCGCCTGCTCGAGTACCAGCGCTTCAAGGAAGTCGCCGGCGAAATGGGCGAGCGACAGCTCCTCGGACGCGACGTCTTCCCCGCCCAGGCGCCGGGGCCCGAGCCGGAGCCCGAGGCCGAGCGCGAGATCGAAGTCGGGATCTTCCAGCTCATGGAGGCGATGAAGCGGGTCCTCGACAAGGCCTCCCATACCGGGGCGGCCCACGAAGTCGAGGCCGAGACCGTCACCGTGCACGAGCGGATGCTCGCGGTGATGGACTCGCTGCGACACCGCGACGCCTGTGAGTTCGAGGAGCTGGTCATCGAGAACGGCGTCCTGGCGGGACGGCCGATCATCGTCACGACGTTCCTCGCGATTCTGGAGCTCACCCGGCTCGAGGCGATCGGTCTCTATCAGGGCATCGACGAGCGCGGGGTCCCGCGCGGCACCATCCACGTGAAACGCAAGCAGCATCCGGACGATCGCGAGTGGGTCGAGCGCGTCTCGGACCTCATGTAGACGAGGAGAGGGCATGGCCAAAAAGAAGGCGGTAGCCGCCGAGGCGCAGGACGCGACGAACCACGCCGCCGAGCAGTCGGAGAACGCCGAACAGCCCGAAACGGTGGAGGCGTCCGCCGAGAAGCAGGGCGGGAAGAGCGGGAAGTCGAGCGTCGACCGCGAGCAGCAGCGGCGCGTGGTCGAGGCGATCATCCTGGCTTCGCCCGAGCCGATCGCGCCGGCGCGGGTGGCCGGGGTCCTGCCTCGCTGCAATCCGTCCCAGGTGCGCGCACTCGTGAAGGAGCTGAACGCCGAGTACGTCGAGCAGCGTCGGGCGTTCGAGATCTGGGAGGTCGCGGGGGGCTACCAGCTGCGCTCGCTCCCCGAGTTCGCTCCCTATCTGAAGCAGATCCAGAAGACGCGCCCGCTGCGCCTGTCGGCGCCGGCGCTCGAGACGCTCGCGGTGGTCGCGTACCGCCAGCCGGTGACGCGCGCCGAGATCGAGCACATCCGTGGTGTCGACGTCGGGGCCGTGCTGCGCAGTCTGCTCGACCGCCAGCTGGTCCGGATCGCCGGGCACCGCGAGGTCCCGGGGCGGCCGATCGTGTACGCCACCTCGCGGCGCTTCCTCGAGGTGTTCGGTCTCGCGAAGCTCGGCGACCTCCCGACCTTGAAGGCGATCGAGTCGCTGGCGGACGCCGAGGAAGAGGACGCGGCCGAGGGCGCCGAGGGCGAGATCACCGTCGAGCTTGCTCCCGACGAAGAGACCGAAGCAGCTGCCGCCGACGCGGAGGCCGAGGCGGAAGCGCCGGCCGACGCGGCTGCGGAGTCGGCCGAGAACGAGGCGTCGGATCCCGAAGACACGGCGGGGCCGGCGACTTCCCACTGAGCGAGTCGCGCCCGCTCGGTGAGGCGCGCTTGCAGCGGATCCTCGCCGCGGCCGGGGTGGCGTCGCGTCGCGCGGCCGAGGAGTGGATTCGCGCGGGACGCGTCACGGTGAACGGACGGGTCGGGACGCTCGGCGAGCGGGCGGATCCCGCCCGCGACGTGGTCTGCGTGGACGGCGAGCGTCTCACGCCAGAGCCCCTCGCGTACTGGATCGTCCACAAGCCGCGCGGCGTCGTGACCACGGTGCGCGATCCCGAGGGTCGCCCGACGATTCTGTCGCTGCTCCCCGAAGCCGCTGGACGCCTGTATCCGGTCGGTCGCCTCGACCGCGACACCGAGGGCCTGGTGTTGCTCACCAACGACGGTCCGCTCACCCACGCTTTACTCCATCCCTCCCACGAGATCGAGCGCGAGTACGTGGTGCGCGCGCGAGGGGCGATGCGCGAAGGGGCACTGCGGCGCCTGGCCGAGGGCATCGTGCTCGACGACGGACCGACGGCACCGGCGGGCGTCGAACGCGTCGAGGTCGAAGAGCGCTTCACGACCTTCCATCTGACGGTCATCGAGGGGCGCAAGCGCCAGATCCGCCGGGCGCTCGAAGCGCTCGGTCATCCGGTGCTCGGGCTGTGCCGCATCCGGATGGGACCGCTGGTTCTGGGGCGGCTCGCCGCCGGGGAAGCCCGGGTGCTGGCCACCCACGACCGCCGCCGGTTGTTGCGCGCGACGGGACTTGCGTCTCCGCGCACGCGCAAATCGGGCTCGAAGAAGGCGCGTGGGAAGGGGAAACCCGGGGCATCGAGAAAGCCTCGCAAATAGCATCTATCTATTTGATTTCATTGGATTTTTACTGTTAGACTGCTTCGCGAGAGGTGGTCTCGATGCGGTTTCGAACCGGTGATGCGCGCACGTTGTCGGCGGCCCTGCGGCAGGGACGCGGTTGGTGTGTGGGGCTCGCGGCGGCGCTCTGCGCGGCGCCGGCGGGTGCTGCGATCACGGGCGTCTGCCCTGACGGGTCGATCTTCATCGTGCAGAGTGCCGACGCCATCCCGTGCTCCCAGGCGAAGCGCGTCGAGCCGAGTGACGTACCGCCGCTGCAGCCCGAGCGGCTCCCGCGCCCCTACGGTTGGGAGCGCTTCCAGCGCGAAGCGGACCCGAACAACCCGTACAACTTGATCGGGGCCGGCCGCGCTCCGAGTGCACCGCCGCCCGCCCCGACGAATGCGCCGGCGCCGGGAGTCCGACCGCCGGCCGTCGCGCCCGCGCCGGTACCGCAGGTCGCGGCGGTCCCGCCCGCGCCTCCCCAGGCGCGGGGCGTCGACCTCGGCTTGCATCCCGACGAGGTTCGCGATCTCGACGCGATCGTGCAGCTGATGCAGGACGTCGCTCCGGCGACGGTCGCGCGCTACGACGACCGCGGCGCCGCGGTGGCTTCGGTGGCGCTGGCGCATTCGCCCGCCTTCGAACAGCGCCTGCGCGCCGCCTTGCCGGGCGTGACCGGCCCCGTGGTGCTCTTCCGCGCGGTCGCCGACACGCCGGCGAGCTTCCACGGCAACCTCACCTTCGTGCAGGGGCACGTGGCCTTCCACCCGGATCCCGCGAACCCCGCCCAGCTCGGACTGCTCGACGGCCGCTTCGGGCCCCTCTCGGGTGGGGCCCGGGTGCTCGGCTACGCGGTCCTGCCGGCACACCTCGACCCGGCTCAGCCCTTCGACATCTACTGGAACGATCGTCGGGTGACGGCGACCCTGCGCCCCTAGGGCGCGCCGGGCGCGTTTTCTTCGCCGCGGATGCGCGCGGCCACTTCGGCACCGCGCCCCTCGAAGGCGACGCCGCGGGCCTCGGCCCTCGCGAGGATGTCGCGCGCTCGGGCGGTCTGGCCCAGGAAGTCGTAGGTGAAGGCCAGGCGCCAGTGCCCCTCCGAGAAGTCGGGCGCGAGCGCGATCGCACGTTCGAGCAGTGCGATCGCTTCCGCCGGGCGCTTGCGGTAGGTGCGCAAGGTGGCGAGGTCGAAGAGCAGCTCCTGACGGTTCGGCGAGCGCTCGAGGGCAGCTACGAGCTCCCGGTCGGCGGCCTCGAGCCAGAGCGTCTCACCGAAGAGTTCGAAGCGCTTCTGCGCCAGCTTCGATTTCACGAGTGCGGGGCGGATGTCGAGGGGATGGCGCTGCTGGTTGTCGATCATGTGGCCGAAGCTCGCGTCGAGGAGGCGGCGGGCCTGCTGGCGGAGGTTCTCGGCCTGGGGACGTCCCTGGGCGAGGCGCGCTTCGAGCTGCGCCGCGCGTTGCTGCAGTTCCTCGGCCTGCGCGTCGTCCGCCGCGCTCGCTGCCCGGCGCAGGCGCTCGGCGCGCTTCTCGTTTGCCTCGACGCGCTGCCAGTTCGTCGCGTAGCGGCCCGTGTTGCGCAGCACCGCCGCGGCGAACTCGGTGCGCGCCGCCGGATGGTGGGGAGAGGGAAGGGCGAGCCCGCGCTCGAAGCGCGCGAGGCCGGGCGCGTCGGCGCGGGTAGTGTCCGGCGCCTCGAGCAGGTGCAACGCATCGATGGTGCGCGCACTCGCGAGCCAGGGCAGGACGCCGGTCGCGACGACCCAGAGCGTCGTGATCGCCGCCAACCCGGCGAACCCCGCCCCGGGAATCGGGCGCGATGCTGTGGGCGCGGGGTCCGGCGGCATCGGGCGCAGATACGCGAGCAGCCCGAAGAGGGCCAGGTAGCTGCTCGGGTTCTCGAAGACGCCCTGGGTGTAGGCGAAGTGGGCGGCGAGATAGCCGAGGGCCAGCACCGCGACTCCCCGCGGACGCGAGCCGGCGCGCAGGTGCGCGATCGTCGTCCAAGCGGCCGTCGCGAACAGCCCGAGGTAGGCGAGGGCGCCGAACACGCCTTGGGTGGTCAGCGTGTTGAGGAGCGTGTTGTGGGCCTGATCGAACCAGGTCTCGGCGTAGGAGGACGAGGTGATCGCGGGGTCGAAGGCGCTGTTGAAGGCGTAGTAGAAGTTCGCCGTTCCCCAGCCGAACCAGGGCGCCTCGCGCCAGGTCTCCAGCGCAATCCGCCAGACGCGAAACCGGGAGGTGGTCGGGAAGTCGTCCAGGTCGGTCAGCAGGGCGAGGCGCCCGACGAAGGGCAGGTCCTCGAGCCACGGGGCGGCGACGCCCGACCAGAGCAGCGCAGACAGGGCTGCGCCGACCGCCAGTACGCCGACGCCGAGGGCGCCGGCGATCCAGGCGCCCCGCGGCCGTGCGGCGAGCGCCAACGTCGCGGCGCACAGACCGCTGGTCGCGAGAAACACCGCCAATCCGCCGAGCCCGCTGCGGCGCTCGGTCACCAGGATCGCGGCGACTCCCAGGGCCAGACAGGCGGCCCCGGCGCCACGGCCCGCGCGCGTCTTCGACAGGAGCCAGGCACAGCCGCCGAGGAAGACGACGAAGAGTCCGAGGCCCGAGACGTAGAGCGCGTTGCCGAGGGTGGCTTCGACGTGGCTGCCGGGGTCTTCGGTGCCCGGCGCCAGCAATAGGCGTTGGACGACGGCCCACGCCGCGACGCCGGCACCCAGCACGCCCCACGCCCCGCCCACGCGTTGCCAGCGTTCGGGTGTGCGCACGAGATGCGCGAGGGCGAAGTAGAGGGCGCCGAGATGGAGCAGCGTGAAGCTCCCGAGCATGCGCGTCGGGGTATCCCAGAACGAGCGCCAGGCGTCGACACCGGTGGCCGTCGAGACCAGGGCCGAGGTGACGAAGGCCAGCACGGCGGCATCGAGCCCGGTGAAGCGGATCCTCGTGCCGTTGCGCCACGCCTGGGCCGCCCACAGGGCGACGAGCACCGCGGCGAGCGCTCGTAGGAAGTGCACCTTCGGCGTGACGTACGGGTAGAGGACCTGCGCCGAGTACAGCCAGGGCACGAGGCCGAGCCCTGCGGCGACGGCCAGCGCAGCACGCGGCAGCCGCGCTTCGACAGCGTCGGTCGTCAATCCCGCAGGTCCCGCGTGCTCGGCACGGTTTCGCGCGTGGTCCCCTGGGTCGGTCTCACGCGACGCAGCGCGCGAGGAACGCATCGATCACCTGGGTGGCTTCGAGGCCCTCGGGGACGGGGAAACCGTCGAAGCCGTGGGGGGCACCGGGGAAGACCTGGAGTTCGGCCGGACGTCCGGCCGCGACCCAGCGCGGGTACAGGAACAGGGTGTGGTCGAGCAACGGGTCGAGGGTGCCCACGGTGAAGAGCACCGGCGGCGCCTCGGAGAGATCGGCGTAGAGCGGGGACACGTCGGGGTCGCGCAGGAGCGCCGGGTCGGGCACGAAGCAGCGCGTGAACCAATCGATGTTGGTTGAGTTGAGCAGCACCTTGCGGTCGTCGAAGGCCGCATGGCTCGGCACCCCAGAGAGGTCGTAGAGCCCGTACACCAGGTTGGCTCCGCAGAAATGGAAGCCGTGCTTGCGCGGCATGCGCAAGGCGGTGACGGCCGAGAGGTGTCCGCCGGCAGACTCGCCGCCCACCAGGATCTTTGCCGGGTCGGCGCCGAACTCGGCCTTCGCGTTCTCCGCAAGCCAGAGCGCCGCGGCTTCGCAGTCGTCGGGGGCCGCCGGGTACGGGTGTTCGGGGGCGAGGCGGTAGTCGACACTCACGATGGCCAGGCCGAGCTCGTCCGCGCGTCGCTCGTTGGCAACGTCCATCATCGCGGCCTCGCCGATCACCCAGCCCCCGCCGTGGATGTGGAGCATGGCGCCCCGCACTTCGCCCGCCGGGCGAAAGATGCGGACGGGCAGGGGCCCGGCCGGGCCGGGGAGGGTGCGTTCTTCGACGCGGTCCGAGGTCTGGGCCGCCGACATCATCGGGTTGTCGCTGAAGTCCTCGCGTGCCTTCTGCGCCGCTTCCACGGTCGGCTCCTGGGCGCCGGCGATCTCGATGTTCTTCTCCATGAAGTCGACGATCCCGAGCAGCGCCTCGCTGGTGCGCGACGTGTCGAAGTGCTTCGGGTCGAACGGGTGGCTCATCGGGGTCTCCCGGTTGGGTCCTGTAGCGACGGGGTCGTGCTCGGACTGCGAGCGTGGTTCAGGCGCGGCGTTGCTGGAGACGCTGGGCTCGGGCGATCCAAGCCTCGGCTTCCAGATACTCGGCGATCTCTTCGAAACTGTCGGTGGGCCCGCGCCACTCCCAGTCGTCGACGCTGCCGACGGCGGGGCCGTCGGTGACGAGGGTGGCGAGCTTGCGGAAGAGCAGGGCGTCGTCGCGCTGCTCGGCCAGGGTCGCGGCGAGCTTCGCCGCGCCGCGCACCTTGAAGGGCCAATCCGCCGGGTCGGCGGGAATCTTCTCGAGGTGCTGGAAGTGGGCGAGAACGGTCGCCGCCGACTTCGCCCCCCAGCCCGGCAGGCCCGGGAAGCCGTCGGCGGTATCTCCGACCAGGGCGAGGTAGTCGGGAATCGACGCCGGATCGACCCCGAACTTCGCGCGCACGCCGTCGGCGTCGCGCTCCTCCTGCTTGCGCCGGTCGAACTGCACCACGCGCGTCCCGCGCACGCTCTGGCCGAGGTCCTTGTCCGGGGTGCAGATCCAGACCCGCTCTACCCGCGCGTCGGCGTCGGCCACGGCCGCTGCGGCCGCGAGCCCGTCGTCGGCCTCGTACTCGACGAGGGGCCAGACCTGGAAACCCGCCGCGCGCAGGGCGTCCTCGAGCAGCGAGAACTGGCTGTGGAGCTCTTCTTCGAGGCCTTCGCCCGTCTTGTAGCCGTCGTAGAGGTCGTTGCGAAACGACTCCACGACGTGGTCGGTGGCGATGCCCACGTGGGTCGCACCCTCCTCGAGGAGCCCGAGCATCGAACCCAGCACGCCGCGGGCCGCACCGATCTCCTGGCCGTCGCGATTGGTACGGGAGGGGAGGGCGAAGTAGTGGCGGAAGAGCTCGTAGGTGCCGTCGACGGCGTGGACGTGCATGACGTCGGGGAGCCTCGCCGAAGCGGGCGTCCCGCGTCAAGCGGGTCCGTCGGCGTCAGCGCGGGTAGGTCACGTACACCTGGGTGTAGATGAGAGAGCCGTTGGGGGCGCGGGCGATCCCGATTCCGGTGGCGTTGAAGGCCGGGCTGTAGAGGTTGTTGCGGTGGATCTCGGAGGCGATCCAGGCGTGGAGGATCTCCCGGTTCGGTTCACCGCGATCGGTGACGCCGATGTTCTCGGCAGCCAGGGCGAAACCGCGCGCGGCGCCGCGTTCGATACGGTGGAGGGGGTTCTCGCCTTCCGGGTTCTCGTGGGCGAAGAAGCCCCGCTTCGCCATGTCGCGGCTGTGGGCTCTTGCCACGGCGTCGAGGTCGGCCCGGCGTTCCAGGGGAATCAGGTGGCGTCCCTGGCGCACCTGGTTCACGCCGTCGTGGAGTCCGGCTTCGAGCTGGGTGAATCCGTCGGCGCTGGCGCCGAAGGGGGAAAGCCACAGCGCGATCCACATGCCGATCAGGAAGCCGAGGCCCTGGGCGGGCGTGCGCGGCATCAGTTGGTCCTCTGGCGGCGCGGCGATTCGAGGTCGAGCACCGTCGCGTCGAGCACCTGGCGGCGCGTCAGGCGGCCGCCTTCGTAGTGGGACACGACATCCATGCGGCCATCGCCGTTCGCGTCTTCCTCGACGCGGGTGACCTGCTCGTCGGCGTCGTAGTGGGTGACGAGATCGGTGCGGCCGTCCCCATCGTCGTCGCGTTCTTCGCGGGCCAGCTTGCCGCCCTCGTAGAACGCGATGTGGTCGCGGAAACCGTCGCCGTCCTTGTCCCGTTCCAGCCGGGTGATGGTACCGCGTTGGTAGCTGCTCCAGCTGTCGACGTGACCGTCACCGCTCTCGTCCACGCGACGGCCGACCACCTGGCCGTTGCGGAAGGCCGTCCAGGCGTCTAGGCGACCGTCGTGGTCGGTGTCCTCTTCGATCCGGATCACCTCGTGCGAGCTCGGGTCGTACACGACGGTCTTGTCCGGGCGCGCGTCGAAGTTGTCGTCGAAGCGCTCGCGCACGATGGCGCCGTTCTCCCGCTCGATCCAGTGGTCGGTCCGACCGTCGCCGTCACGGTCGACGTGTCCACTGACGGTCTGGGGCTCGGCAGAGACCCGCGGAGTCGGGGGACCGGCCGCGCGCGGCGTGGTGGCGGGGATCGGTGCGCGGCTCGTGATCTGGGGCGCGGGTGCCTGGACCGCTCCTCGCGGAGGTGCTTGGACCGCTCCTCGGTTCCGCAGGCGCGCGAGCTCGTCGGCGATCGAACCGCCTCCCGTCGCAGGAGCCACTGCGCGCGGCGGAAGCGACTGGCTGGGGGCTGCGCCGGGCGCGGGTGCCCCGCGTTCGGCGAGCTGACGCTCCATCTCCTGGAGCTGGGCGGTTTCGTAGTCGACCGCCGGCGGGCCGTGGGTCGGTCGCGGCTGGTCGCCGTTGCGGGGCAGGGCGGGGCCAGGTTCGGGTTCGCCGCGGACCTTCTCGTACCCATACTTGAAAGGAGCGGCCATCACGGCGAAGGGCAGCCCGACGTACTTGAGCCAGAGCGGCTCTTCGTTGACCTGCACGTGGCGCGTCTCTTCGGTCTCGGCGCCGCCGATCATGGTGATGCCACCGCCCGGCGCCGCACCGCTACCGCTGCGGCGGGTCTGGCCGGGCGCCGTCGCGTACTCGGGCGGCGGGACGGCGACGCCGGGCGCCACCGCGCCCTGGGGCACGTGCGCGCCGGCCGCCGAGGGCGGCGTGGCCGGGAGGTGGGGGTTGTGGGGGTTCGCGCCAGCCTGGGGCTGGCCGTAGCCCGCTTCGCGCGGGTGGTAGTTCCCGGGATGGGGCGGGGCCGACTGGCCGGGATAGATGATGCTGGCTCCGGCACCGGTGTTCACGACCGGCGTGCGATCGACGTCGCCTTCGCGGTTCAGCGCCGCCCAGCAGCCGAGCTGGGTGCTCGCGAAGACCACCGCCGTTCCCACGATCCAAGTCCGAGATACGCGCCGCATACGGGTTCCTCCAGGAGACGAACTCCCGCCGTACAGCAGTGCAAGAACCGTGCGAACCCTTGGCAAAAAGCGCGGAGGGCGGATTCCCGCTGCGCGGCGGCGGACCTCGCCCGTCGCTTGCGCTCCGGCTGCCGGTCACCCGGGCCGCAACTGATCGGCAACCGACGCACCGGGTCTTCCACCTCGCGGAACCAGCGTTCCGCGCGACGGCCCGGCTCCAGGGAGCGGGCCTCTGGAGAGTTGCTTCTGGGCAAGGGCGGTGGGGCGGAACAGCAGGCTAGGACGCCGGTTCCGGGGCGTCGTCGTCGCTGCCGATCCGACCGATCGCCCAGGTGGCAGCCAGGCCGAGCCCGATCAGGGCGGCGCTTCCGCCGAGGTGGCTCGCGGTGGGCGTGAAGCGGGCCACGGGCCAGTCTTCGGGGTCGAGATCGGCGACGTTGGCCTCGGTGATCAGGCGTCCGTCGATCACGTCACCGACACCCGGCGGTGTCGAAGCTTGGAAGGGCCACAGGCCGACGATCGCGCCCAGCAGCAAGCCGAGCAGTGCGCCGAGGGTCGCCTTCTCGAAGCGTGCCAGCAGCCACTTCAGCAGGTTGCTCACGCCGACCACGCCGAGGACGACCCCCAGGCCCAGCGGAACGACCACGCCCATGGCCTCGAGGACCAGACCGAAATCGGCGCCGGCCCCGGTGGCGCTGTCGCCGAGGACTCCGCGTTTCAGCTGATCGATGGTGCCGAGGATGCTCTCGTACTGGCCGAGCAGAAGCAGCAGGTAGCCGCCGGAGACGCCCGGCAGGATCATCGCCGATGCGGCCGCGAGCCCGGACAAGAACACGAGCAGCGTGCTCTGGCTGCCACCGCCCGACGCTTCGCCTCCGAAGGCCATCACGCACATCAGCGCGAACGACACGGCCGCCGCGACGTAGACCGGCGGTGTCGCCGGGCGGGCCAGACGCCAGAGCAACGGCACGCCGCCGAGGGTCAGGCCGATGAACAGGCTGTACATGATCCAGCGGTGGTGCACGACGAGATCGCGGATCGTTCCGGCGAGCAGCAGGATGCCGAGCGCCGCCGAAACCACGATCGCGCCCAACAGCACCAGCGACCGCGGCCGGAAATGCAGGGTGGTGACTTCTGCGATGGCCTGGATGAAACCGGGGTAGACACCCGCGGCGAGCAGCATCGTGCCGCCGCTGATCCCGGGCACGAGATTGGCGAGGCCCATCAGGGTGCCGCCGATCACGCCGCGCGCAGCGGCGGTGGCAAGCGGGGCTTCCGCGCGGTCGGCTTCGGGCGCTGCATCCAGAGACAAGAGACGCTCCTTCGGGCGGCGCGATACTCTAGCAGTACGCCTGCGGTGCCGTGGTCGCCGGGAGGGCAACCCATGTGTGGCCGCTTTGCGCTGACGTCGACGCCCGAGGCCCTGGCCGAGCGCTTCGGTCTGTCCGTATTGCCCGTCTGGGCGCCTCGCTACAACGTCGCGCCCGAGCAGACGCTGTGCGCGATTCGTCAGGGCGACGCACGGCCCGAAGCCGTGTCCCTGCGCTGGGGATGGGTACCGGCCTGGGCCCGCGATGCGAACGCCACCCCGCGCCCGATCAACGCGCGTTTCGAGACCGTGGCCGAGAAGCCGTCGTTCCGCGACGCCTACGCCGCGCGCCGCTGTCTGGTTCCGATCGATGGCTGGTACGAGTGGGAGAAGATCGGTGGCGGGCGCCAACCCTACTGGCACGCGGTTCCCGGTGAGTCGCTGCTCGTGGTGGCTGCGCTCTGGGAGCACTGGGAAGGGGTCGACGGGGAGGAGCGCGAGAGCGGTGTCCTGTTGACGGTGCCCTCCGTCGGTGCGGCGGCGGAGCATCACCCGCGCATGCCGCTCGTGCTGGCCCCGGGTTCCGTCGCGCCCTGGCTCGAGGGCGACGAGGCGACACCGAGCCTGGCGGCCCTCTTCGATGCGAGCCTCGCCACCCGCCTCACCACCGAACCCGTCCACCCGCGGGTCGGATCGGTCGCGAACGACGATCCGTCTTGTCTCGAACGCGTGGCTCCGCCGCCCCGACAAGTCTCGCTGTTTTGAGCAGGCGGGACGGCTAGCATGCCGGCCATGGCGTCGGGTGAGCAGGGGGCATGGCGGCGACCGCTGCGGCGGTTGCTGCTGACCGGCGTCGTCCTGCTCTACATCCTCTCCATCCCCTGGTATCGGGAGAGCGGGGCCGAGCCGGCGATCTGGTTCGGCTTGCCGGACTGGGTGGCCGTCGCGATCGGCTGCTACGTGGGCGCCGCGATCTTGAACGCCAGCGCCTGGATGCTGTCCGACCTGCGCGACCCGGGGGAGGGCGAGACCGAGGAGTCGTCCGCTTGAGCTTCGGAGCGCTCGGCCTGGTCGCGCTCGGGGGCTACCTGGTGCTGCTGCTCGGGATTGCCGAGCTGGCGCGTCGCTCCCGTCGCGAGCACAGCGCTGCCGATCACTTCCTGGCGGGCCGCGAACTCGGCGTGCTGGTGCTCTTCCTGACCCTCTACGCGACGGGCTACAGCGGCAACTCGCTGCTCGGGTACCCGGGCGAAGCCTATCGACGCGGCTTCTCCTGGATCATGGCCACCGGCTTCATGATGTCGATCGCGGTCGTGTTCCAGGTGTTCGCGCCGAAGTTCCGCCCGATCGCGGCCCGCGAACACTTCGTCTCGCCCGGCGACTGGGTGCGCTACCGCTTCGGCGGCGAGCGCTGGGGACGCGAGCTACGGATCGCCGTCGCGGTGCTGATGACGATCGCCCTCGCCAACTTCCTCTTCGCCCAGTTGAAAGCGCTCGGGTTGATGGCGGAGCAGGTGACGGAAGGCCTCGTTTCCTACGAGGTGGGCGTCTGCGTGCTCGCCGGCGTGATCCTCGCCTACGAGACGGTCGGTGGCATGCGCGCCGTCGCGTGGACCGACGCCGGCCAGTCCATTCTCATGATGGTGGGCCTCACGGCACTCGTCGTATGGCTCGTCGGCGATGTCGGTGGGCTCGAAGCGCTGACCCGGAGCATCCTCGAGATCCGCCCGGCGGCCGCCGTGGTGCCCGACGCGGTCGAGTGCGCCAACTGGGCGAGCAGCATCGCGTTGCTCGGCCTGGCGAGCGCCGTCTATCCCCAGGTGATCCAGCGCGTCTACGCGGCGCGCAGCGGCGCGGCGCTCAAACGCTCGTTCGCACTGATGACCTTCATGCCGCTGACCACCACGACGGTGGTCACCCTGATCGGCGTCGCCGCGATCCCGCGCTTCGCCGAGCTCGGCGGGGTCGAAGCCGACCGGGTGATGCCGCTCCTGCTGGGCGGGTGGGCCGAGCTCGGGGCGCTGGCGTCGGTGGCGGCGATCCTGGTCTTTCTCGGCGCCCTGGCGGCGATCATGTCGACGGCCGACTCGGTGCTGCTGAGTCTCGGCTCGGTCGTCGCCGAGGACCTGCTCGGAGAGCAGCACGGCGCGCGCGACACGGCGGTGCTCGGCAAGCGCATCGCTGCGGTCACGATGGTGGCGATGGCTGCGCTCGCCCTGGTGGCCCGCGACGTCACTCTCTGGGGTCTGATCGAGCTGAAGATGGAGCTCTTGATCCAATGCGTGCCGGCCTTCCTGATCGGCGTGCAGTGGACCCGCTTGCGCGGCGGGCCCCTCTTGCTCGGCCTCCTCGTGGGCAGCGCGATCGCCGTGGGGATCGGGCTCGGTCTGGGCGTGAAGCGCATCGGCGGCGTCCACGTCGGCGTGATCGGCCTGGGCGTGAACGCGGTGATCGCTTGCGCGGGCTCCTGGTGGGCGCGCGACGAGCGGGCTGCGACCTAGGCTCACACGTCGTTGGAGCTGCGCGCGTCCCAGGCGTCGAGGGCGGCGACGATCGCTTCGGCGGTGGTCGTCGGATCGTGCCGAACGAGCGGCGGGGGAGAGACGAGCGGGGCGATCCGCACGTCGCGCACACCGAGGGCTTCGAGGCCCGCCACGTCGACGTCGACGGGCCGCGCGTCCTCCGCTTCGTAGCGGCGCATGCGCTCCTCGGAGATCTCGCCTCCATGGGCGAGGACGATGTCGGGGACGCGTCCCGCGTAGCGCGCGATCTCTTCCACGTGCCGCACCGCGCTATAGCCCGGGGTCTCGTTCTGACGTGTCATCAGGTTGAGCACGTAGACGAGGGGCGCTTCGGCCTGATCGATCGCCTCGCGAATGCCCTCGACCAGCAGGTTGGGGAGCGTCGAGGTGAACAGGCTGCCCGGCGCGAGCACGATCGCGTCGCTGCGCGTTAGTACGCGCAGCGCATCCGGGTTGGCGGCGGCCTTCGGGTGGAGCCGCACCCGCTCGATGGGCACGGCCTGATCGGCGGCGACGCCGTCGATGGTGCCTTCGCCCTCGAGGGTGGAGCCGTCGGCGAGCTCGGCGATCAGATGGGCGTGGTCCCAGGTGACCGGGAGGACGCGTCCGTGGATCTGGAGCAGGCGTCCGATCGCGTCGACCGCTTCCTTCTCGGAGCCGAGCATGCGGCCCAGGGCCAGCAGGAAGAGATTGCCGAAGCTGCGGCCCGAGAGCGGTTCCTCCTCGAAGCGGAACGCGAAGAGCTCGCGCAGGAGCTTCGATTCGTCCGAGAGGGCGATCAGGCAGCGGCGCAGGTCTCCCGGCGGCAGCACGCCGAACTCGTCGCGCAGGCGACCCGAGTCGCCACCCGAATCCATCATCGTGACGATCGAGTTGATCTCGAGCTCGGGGTGGTGGCGCAACCCGCTCAGGACGTGGAACGAGCCGGTCCCCCCGCCGATCACCGCGATGGCGCGCGCCGGGCGGCGCGCGGACGTGGCCATGGCGCTAGCGGCTCGCCCAGTCGGCGAGCGGCTCGAGCAGGGCGGCGTCCGGCAGCTCGTCGCGCCAGGCCCTGCAGAGCCAGGCGATCGGCGCGGTGAGCGCCGGCAGGGCGTCGGTTCCCGGGGTCATGCGCGCCACCGCTTCGCGCAGCCAGGCGAGCAGGGCGTCGAGATCGGCGTGCTCGTTCTCGGCGAGCGCGCGGCGCAGGGCCGGGACGATCTCGCGCTCGAACTCGAGCTTGCGATCCAGGTCGATGATGTCGGGGAGCTGCAGCGCCGCATCCCCGAGTGAGAGATCGAGTCGGGCCAGCAGCTCGTTGTAGATCTGGCGTCCGAGGTCGTCGGCCTCGGCCCGGACCTCGGCGAGCAGCGCGCGTCCCTTCGCCTTCGGTCCGTCGCCCTGGGGCAGCAGCTGGATGTACGCCTTGAGCTTCGGCTCGGTGCCCGACGGCCGGACCGTCACGACGAAGCCCTCGGTCTCGATCTGGATCACGTTGCGGGGCAGCTTGTCCGATTCGCTGAGGAACGGACCGAACTCCTCCTCGTCCCAGAAGTCGAGCACGCGCCGCACCGCGAAGCCACACACCGAAGTGGGCTTGTTCTCGCGGAGCGCCGCCATGATGCGGTCCTTCTTGAGGATGCCTTCGGCGCCGAGCATCACGATCGAGCGGCTCACGTTGTCGTAGGAGCCGAGGTGCTCGAGGATGCCGATGTAGTAGTCCAGCAGGTTCTTGCCCTGGGTGCGCAGGCGCTGGTGCAGCGCGGCGAGGTACATGCACGCCGGCGACGCGTCCTTGTCGCGGATGCCGGGCAGCATGATCACGCCGTGGCTCTCCTCGGCGGCGAGCACGAGTCGGTCCGTCGACATCGACACACCGTTGTAGGACTCGCCGCGCTCGAGGCGCTTCAGGACGTCGGCCACGTATTTGAAGCCCACGAGCAGGTCGTCGACGATCGCCGAGTCGCCGGCTTCCGAGACGATGCGACCGAGGATCTTCGTGGTGACCGCGGTCTCGATCACGAGGCCCTTCCGCTGTGGACCCTCCGGGTCGAGCATCAGGAAGTAGCCGAGCACGGCTGCGATCTGATTGCCGTCGAAGTGGAACCAACTGCCGTCGTCGAGGCGGATCTCGAGTCCTACGCGGTCGGCGTCCGGGTCGGTCGAGAGCACGATCTCGGAGCCGTTCGCGTCGGCGAACTCGCGGGCGGGCTGGGTCGCCTGGAACACCTCGGGGTTCGGCGCCCGGAACGGGATCGCCGGGAAGGCGCCGTCGGCATGCTCGCCCTCGGGAACGATCACCGGGAAGCCCAGGTGCTCGAGCACGCGGCCGACCGTGTTCATCCCGCAGCCGTTGAGCGGCGTGTACGTGATCGTGTGGTCGGGCGACGGCGTGAGGTAGCCGTCGTAGAGGTTGGCGTAGAGGTCGAGGTAGGTGGCGTGGGCCGCGGCGGGCACCGCGCGGACCTTCCCCTTCGCCAGGGCCTCGTCGAAGGGGATCTCGCGGATGTCGGTGGCCTCGGCCATCACGTCGATCAGGCGCTGATCGTCCGGGGCGATCGGCTGGCTGCCGAAGGCGTCGTAGGTCTTGATCCCGTTGTCGTCGGGCGGATTGTGAGAGGCCGACATGTTGATGCCGCCCTTCGCCTCCAGCTCGGCGATCAGGAAGGAGAGCTCGGGCGTGGTGAGAGTGGCGGCGTCGTTCTCCGGGTCCTCGAACCAGGCCGTGATGCCGTTGCCGGCGTAGATCGAGCAGGCCAGCCGGCCGAGGGAGCGCGAGGATACGCCGAAGAGCGGGTGCTTCTCGCCGAGGAATCCGTAGGTGCCGGCCAGGTCACGGAACACGCGCACGTCGTTGGCCACGACGACGGTGAGGTCGTCGCGATCGCCGAGCGTGTTGCGCAGGTAGTCGCAGTGGCCCTGGACCGTCATGGCGACGGTCGTCTCGTTGATGCGGTTGGGGCCGTAGCCCACGCGTCCGCGTCGACCGCCCGTGCCGAAGGGCAGGACCTGCCAGAAGGCATCGAAGAGCAGGTCGATGTGGTCGTCGCCGAGGTGCTGCTCGAGGATCTCGGGGTGGGCGTAGGGCATGCGGCCCGACAGCCAGTCGCGCAGGTTCGCGGCGGCCGTGGCCCCGTTGGCGCCGAAGCGCTCTTCGAGCAAGGCACAAGTGGAATCGAGGGCGTCGTTCGCCATGGTCTCCGCCGAAGGTGGGAAGGGTTAGGAGCCGAGGCCCAGGCGCTCGCGGCGGTAGCTGCCCGACTGGACGGCTTCGCACCAGTCGGCGTTGGCGAGGTACCACTGCACGGTGGCGGCGAGGCCACTGGCGAGGTCGTGGGCGGGGCGCCAGCCGAGCTCTTCCTGGGCCCGGGTGGAATCGATCGCGTAGCGCCGGTCGTGGCCCGGGCGATCGGTGACGAACTGCTTCAGGTCCGTGTACGCGCCGAGACCCGCGGCCTGCATCGCCGGGTTCTCGGCGGCGGGGTGGGCCTTCTCGAGCTCGGCGCAGATCGTGTCGATGATCTCCATGTTCGGGCGTTCCCCGAAGCCGCCGATGTTGTACTTGCGGCCGGGCTTCCCGCGCTGGAGCGCGAGCAGGATGCCGGCGCAGTGGTCCTCGACGTAGAGCCAGTCGCGCACGTTCATGCCGTCGCCGTAGATGGGCAGCGGCTTCGCCTCGAGCGCGTTGATCACCATCAGCGGGATCAGCTTCTCCGGGAACTGATAGGGCCCGTAGTTGTTCGAGCAGTTGGTGATCAGCGCGGGGAGGCCGTAGGTCTCGTGGTAGGCGCGCACCAGGTGGTCGGCGCCCGCCTTCGAAGCCGAGTAGGGCGAGTTGGGCTCGTAGGGCGTGGTCTCGTGGAACGCGCCGGTGTCGCCGAGCGTCCCGTAGACCTCGTCGGTCGAGACGTGGAGGAAGCGGAAGGCGTCCCGCTCGTTCTCGGGCCGCTCGGACACCAGGTGGCGGGAAGCCTCGAGGAGCTCGAAGGTGCCGACCACGTTGGTGTGGATGAACTCGGCGGGCCCATCGATCGAGCGGTCGACGTGGGTCTCCGCGGCGAAGTTCAGGATCGCGGTGGGCGGGTAGTCGCGGAAGAGCTTCGCCACGTCGTCGCGGTTGGCGATGTCGCCCTGGACGAAGGCGAAGCGCTCGTTGGCCTCGACTTCGCGCAGGTTCTCGGGATTGCCGGCATAGGTGAGCTTGTCGAAGACGACGATACGCGCGTCGCTCTTCGCGAGTGCCAGACGCACGAAGTTGCAGCCGATGAAGCCGGCGCCGCCGGTAACGATCCAGGTATCCATGGCGTTATACGTAGGTTCCCGAAGGGGCCACCAGGCGACTGCTCGCCTTCTTGAAGCGCTCGACTTCGTCGCGGAAGTCGCCCGTGGTGACCGGTGTGACGTTCTCGCCGGCAGCTTCGCAACGCGCTTTGCGTCGCAGCACGGCGTGGAGGATGTGGACCCAATCGCCCGGTGCGGGCGGGCTCGAGCCGGCGACCACCGTCTCCCAGTCGATCTCCTGGAAGAGCGGTCGGCCGGCGCGCTTCTCGGCATCGCCGGCGTGGATCTGAAGTGTGGCCACGATGTCACCGGGCACGTTCGGCGTCACTTCGACGATGCGCTCGAGACGACCGGGCTGGGTGAAGGCGTGACGCAGGGTGTCCGGGTGGGCCGTCGCGCCCACGACGAGCACGTCGTCTGCGGCGATGGCGCGGTCGATCATGTCGAGCAGGAAGTCCATCACGGGACCGACCGGAAGATCGGGCCGGCGCGCTCCGATCTCTTCCGCCTGCAGGAACTCGAGTTCGTTGAAGAGGACGGTGACCGGCGGCATCTCGTCGAGCACGGCCGACCAGGCGGCGACCAGCTCGCCGACCTTCCCCCCGCGGTGGATCACCTCGAGCACGAGCTTCGGGATCGCGATCTCGAGGAAGGACGTGTTCGTGAGACTCGACAGCGCGCGCACCAGCAGCTGCTTGCCGACGCTGCGCTGTCCGATCAGCAGCACCCCGGTGGGCGGGTGGGTTCCCCAGCGGCCGTACACCTCGGGATCGGTGGCGGCGCAGGCGTAGGTCTGGATTTCGTCTTTCGCGTCGGCCAGGCCACCGATGCGTCCCAGCTCGTACTGGGGCATGGGCTCCAGCCGCGCGGATTGGGACATCGGCTCGAACTTGCGCGCAAAGCTGCCCCAGATGTTCTGGGCTCGTTCTCGAAGGATCGCGGGGTCTTCCATGGGGCCGGATTCTACCGCGTCTACCGGGTCGAGAAGAGGTCGGCGAGCTTGCCGTCGACGGAGGCGTTGCGCGCGCGGCTCCGGGCCCAATCGCGCAGCTCCTTGATGCGTTCTTCGTAGGTGTCGTAGAGGGGCACGGTCTCGTCGATGGCGTTGCGAAGATCGTTGTCCGAGAGCTCGCGCGACTCGGCGAAGGCGGCGTAGAGGCCGGCGGCCACCACCTGCTCGAGTTCGGCACCCGTGAGGCGCTCGGCGGCCAGCGCGAGTTCCTCCATGTCGTAGTGGAGCGGGTCGCGTCCGCGCTTGCGCAGGTGGATGCCCAGGATCTCGGAGCGCTCGTTCGCCGTCGGCAGGTCGACGAAGAAGAGCTCGTCGAAGCGACCGCGGCGCAGAAGCTCCGGCGGAAGGCCGGCGACGTCGTTCGCCGTGGCGACGACGAAGACGGGCTCCTGTTTCTCCGAGAGCCAGGTCAGGAACCAACCGAAGACCCGCGACGCCACGGGATCGCTCTCGGCGGCGGCGAAGCCCTTCTCGATCTCGTCGATCCACAGCACGGCCGGCGCGAGGGAGCCGGCGACTTCTACGGCTTCACGGAGGGCGAGCTCGGGGCTGCGATCGCCGCCGAAGGCCGCCGCAAGGTCGAGACGCAGAAGCGGGAACTGCCACTCGCGTGCGACCGCCCGAGCCGAAAGGGACTTTCCGCAGCCCTGTACGCCGAGCAGCAGCAAGCCCCGCGGCGGGGGCAGGCGGAACTTTCGCGCTTCGTCGGTGAAGGCGCGGCGTCGCTCGGCGAGCCAGCGCTTGAGTTCGGTGAGGCCACCGACGTCGGTGAGCCCGGTGTCGTCGTCGAGGAAACCGAGGGCCGGCGTGCGGTGCAGGGCGCGGCGCTTGTCGCGCACGATCTCGTCCACGGCTTCCGCGTCGAACTGGCCGGCGCTGCGCAGCGCCTTGCGAAGCACGCGCACCGCTTCGCCCGAGGAGAGACCGAGGGCGCCGCGGACGGCCTGGCCCATCGTCTCGGCATCGGGCGTGATCTGGCTCTGTTCGAGTACCCGCGAGAACAGGTGTTGCAGCTCGGGTCCGGTGGGCAGCGGCAGCTGCACGCGGCCGGCGTCGCGTTCGATCTCGACGGGTAACGGGACGATCGGGCCGGTCAACACGATCGTCTGCTTGCGCGTCCCCAGGAGAGGCAGGAGGTCGCGCAGGCGGCGCAGCCCGACCGCGTCGTCGAGCCAGCGGTGGGCGTCGAGCATCACGAAGAGGGCGGGTTCCTCGCAGCCGGCGATCGCCTCGATGCCGGCGTCGAAACCGCCCTGGCCCTGGCCATTCGTCGAGAGGCCGTTCGCGACGGTCCAGGAGACGCAACGGCGCTCGCTCGCCTGGGCGGCGCGCTCGAGCAGGTTCAGCGCCCGCTCTTCCTCGAAGGTCTCGAGGGCGACCAGGCGCCATCCGGCACGCACCAGGGTGCGCATCTCGTCGACGATTTGATTTCCGCTCATGCGTGTCGTGGGTTCTCGCAGGGGTGGGCGGTGAAACGGGAGACCGTCGGGCTCATTCCGTGTCGACCGTCACGCGCGCCACCTCTTCGTAGGTGGTCAGTCCGTCGGCGAGCTTGCGGAGTGCCACCTCGCGGAGGTTGTTCATGCCCTCGATGCGGGCCGCGCGATCGATCTCGTTCGCGTCCTTGCCTTCGTTGATCAGGCCACGCACGCGACGCCCGACGTCGAGCATCTCGAAGACGCCTGTCCGGCCGTAGAGGCCCGTGTGGCGGCACTCGACGCAGCCTTCGCCCCAGCGCACGACCAGGCGCTCACGGCGCTCCACGGGCACCTTGATCCCCAGGGCAGCGACCTGGTCGGGGTTGAGCGTGCCTTCCACCGCGCAGCGATCGCAGATGCGCCGGATCAGGCGCTGAGCGACGACGCCGCGCAGGACGCTCGACAGCAGGAAGGGTTCGACCCCGAGCTCGATCAGGCGCGTGACGGCGCCGGCGGCGTTC
Source organism: Myxococcota bacterium (assembly GCA_039030075.1). Taxonomy (NCBI): domain Bacteria; kingdom Pseudomonadati; phylum Myxococcota; species Myxococcota bacterium. Next base: position 22,192 of record JBCCEW010000015.1, read on the forward strand.
CGCGTGTGGAGGGTCGAGAAGACGAGGTGGCCGGTGAGCGCGGCCTGCACGGCCATCGCGGCGGTGTCGGCGTCACGGATCTCGCCCACCATGATGATGTCCGGGTCCTGACGGAGGATCGTGCGCAGGGCGTTCGAGAAGCTGATGTCGATCTGTGAGTTGACCTGCACCTGACAGAAGCGCGGGTCGACCATCTCGATCGGATCTTCCACGGTGGTGATGTTGATCTCGGGGCCCGAGAGGTAACGGAGAGTCGAGTAGAGACTCGTCGTCTTACCAGAGCCCGTGGGGCCGGTGACCAGGATCAGGCCGTTCGGGCAGGTGATCCATTTCTCGAAGCGTTCCCGCTCCTCGGCGTCGAAGCCGAGGTCCTGGAGGTCGGTCATCAGGATGCTCGGGTCGAAGACCCGGATCACGATCTTCTCGCCGAAGGCGGTGGCCATGCTCGAGACGCGGAGCTCGACCTCGCGCTCGGCGCGCGACGTCTTGATGCGGCCGTCCTGGGAGCGGCGCCGCTCGGCGATGTTCATGCCGGCGAGCACCTTTACGCGCGAGGTGACGGCCCCGTGCACGGGCAGGGGCAGGTTCTCGATGTCGTGGAGGATGCCGTCGATGCGGAAGCGGATCACCGCGTCTTCGGCACGCGGCTCGAGGTGGATGTCCGAGGCGCGCTGCTCGAACGCGTAGTTCAGCAGGTAGTCGACGGCCGCGATGACGTGCTCGTCGTTCTGGGTGGCGGCCAGCTCGGCGTTGCTGCGCAGCTCGACCAGCTGGACGAGGGCGCCCCCGGCACCGCCGGATCCCAGGTGCTGCTCGGCCTGGTTCACCTTCGAGCGGAAGCCGTAGACGCGATCGATGATCGCGATGATGTCGGCCTTCGACGAGACGACGTAGCGGAGCGGTGCCTGGATCAGCTGTTCGAGTGAGTCGCGCAGGGTGGTGTCGAAGGGGTCGGTGACCGCGAGGACGATCGCGTCCTTCTCGCGGGCGATCGGGATCACGACATGACGCCGTGCGAACGGACGCGAGAGGGTCTTCGCGACGAGATCGTTGTCGACCTTCAGGGGGTCGATCTTCCAGTACGGGGTCTGGGCCGCCTTGGCGAGCACCTGGGCGATGGCGTCTTCGTCGAGGCGTCCCTGCTTCGGGTCGGGGTGGGGCAGGCGGGCTGCGTCGATGATCTCGGAGGGCGAGACGTCGTAGCGTGCGGCCGCCTGGGAGCGGACCGAACCGACCTTCTCCTTGAGCACGCCGCTGCGCAGGGTGGTGGCGCGCGACTCGATCTCGCGGGCCTGGGGTTCTTCGACGAGCCCGTGCTGCACCAACAGCTCGAGGGTTTCGTCGAGGCCGAGGGCCGGGCGCATGGCGCCGCGCTGGACCGAGGCGCTGCTGGCCTGAGCCGGAGCGGCGGCCGGGGGGGGCTGCGGCGTTTCGTTCCGAGGGCGCTCTTGGGACATGAGCGGCGTATCGGCATTTTGGCCAGTGCGCAGGAGGCCCTGGGCCACCGGGATGCGTTCCAGTCTGACGCGAAAGCTCGCGGGAGGGCGAAAGCGCCTAGACTGCGGCCGTGCCGACCGAGCCCCTCGACGACGCCGGGCGCGCCCGCGCGCGCCGCGCCCTGATGCGCCGCGACCCGAAGCTCGGTGCCGTGATGCGCGAGGTGGGCGCGTGCGCCATGGAAGTGCGGGGCGACCCCTACCGGGCGCTGGTGCGCTCGGTGATCTTCCAGCAGCTGGCGGGCGCCGCGGCCCGCGCGATCGACGGGCGTGTGCGCAAACCCTACCGCGGGCGCTACCCCGCGCCGGCGCGGCTGCTCGAGGCCCCCGATCGTCAGCTGCGCGAGGCAGGCCTCTCGCGCCAGAAGATCGCCGCCGTTCGCGCGGTGGCCAGCGCCTTCGCCGACGGCACGCTCAGCAACCGGCGCCTGCGGCGCATGGACGACGACGACGTGGTGGCGGCGGTGACCCAGGTGCGGGGCATCGGCGAGTGGACCGCCCACATGCTGCTGATGTTCTCGCTCGGCCGCCCCGACGTGCTGCCCGTCGGTGACTACGGCGTCCGCAAGGGCGCGATGGAGCTCTACGGCCTCTCCGAGCTGCCCAAGCCGAAGGAGCTCACCGCCCTCGCCGAGCCCTGGCGCCCCTACCGCTCGGTGGCGTCCTGGTACCTCTGGCGGGTGGCCGACACGATCACGCCGGGGAGCTGAGGCCGGGTTCGCGACACTGGTCAGTGGGGTGCCGCGTCCCGTATGCTGGCGCGCGTCCGCTGGGAAGGGGTCTTGGAGGCCCCATGCCGTCGCCCAGACCTGCGACCCGAACGCCGATCCGACGTGACCCGCGCCCGTGGATGCTCTGCCTGCTCGCCAGCCTGACCCTGGCGGGCGCCCCGGCGAGCGCTGCCCCGATCACGCTCTCGTGGTCGGGCGTGATCGACGTGGTGAACGACCCGAACGGTGTGCTCGACCCGGCCGTGACCCTGGGTGCCGCGTTCACGGCCGAGCTGGTCTTCGACCCGGACACCGCGGTCGTGTCGGACACGCGCACGACGTCCACCGTCTACGCCACGAGTCCCGCGCCCGAGTTCAGCGTCTCGATCGGCGGGACGACGTTCACCCGGACGTGGGACGGGATCGTGATCGGGAACGACGACTCGGGGCAGAACGACTTCTGGGGCAGCTTGATCGAAATCGACCCGTTCCCAGCCACGTATCTCACCATCGAGTACCAGGACGCAACGTCGACGACGCTCTCGGACACGGACTTCTTCGTCCCGTCCGACTCCGACTTCTCCGGCTGGACCGAAGTGGCCATCGGCATCTTCTACCGAGGCGCGGACGACGCGGAGGCGTTCGGCACCGTCTTCGCCGTCCCCGAGCCCGGCACCGCCGCACTCCTCCTGCTCGGCCTGGCTTTGCTACCGCGGAGGCGGCGGTAGCCGAGTCGCTTCGAGCGGGGCGGCCGCAGGCCGCGCCGCGACCACCGACGAGCGTTGGGGAGCCGGAGCGAAGCGATGGCGTCCCCAACGGGAGTCGAACCCGTGTCGCCGCCTTGAAAGGGCGGTGTCCTAGGCCTCTAGACGATGGGGACGCGCGGGCCGCAGCATAGCGAGCTTCCCGCGGGTCACCCAATGGATGCCGCGCCGGCTCGGAGCCCGCCTGGACGCCACACGACCGGCTGGGAGACACTCGTTGGGTATGCCGATCTCCTGCTCGATCCGAGCCCGCCTCCACGGTTGCAGCGTGGCGCTATCGGCGTTTCTCGTCGTTGCGATCGTGGGCTGCGCGGGCCTCCTGCCTCCGCGCATCGACTGGTCGGATCCGGACGCGGTCGCCGCCGGCACCCGCTCCGAGCGCGACGACGACACGGGGGTGACCCGCTGGCTCGGTCCGGCCTACGACGCGGGCGACTACCGCTACCTGCTGCGCGCGGTCCAGCCGGCCGCCGGTGCCGACGCGGACCTGGCGGTCGAGCTCTACGTGGCGGCCCACTACCGCGGCTACCAATGGCGCGCCTACACCCAGGCCTTCGATGCCGAGGGACACGCGCTTCCCTTCGCCTGGCTGAACCGCGCCCAGGTCGATTGCACGGCCTACACCGGCGACCTCCAGGGCGGCTGCGCGGTGGTCGAGCGCTTCACCGCGGCCCTCGATCTGGAGCGTCTGCGCACGGCAGGCGAGGGGGGCTACGCCGTGACCGTCCACTCGAACGCCGGGCATGCCTCGACTCTGGTGCTTCCGGCGGCGTACGTCCGCGGCTTCCTGCGGCGGGCGGACGGCGGTGCGCTCGGCCGCGCACCGAACGACGTGGCCGCACCGAGGCCCGCGGCGCCCTAGCCGTCAGCGTCCGCGGCCTCGGGGCGCGGGTCCAGCCGGAAGAACCAGATCGCCTCCGGGTCGGCGGCTGCGTCGGCGAGCGGGGCCTGGAAGAAGCGCTCGGCCATCGCCTCGGACCGGATGCACAGCGCTTCGAGGCGGTCGGGGTCGGTTTCGCGCACCGCCTGGCGGACGAAGCGCTTCCCCGCGAGGCGGATCACCACTCGGCCATCGCGCAGCGCGTCCTCGTGCCAGTGCTTCAAGCGCCACACCAGGCCGAGGAACCAGCGGTAGCGCGGATCGACCCGCCGCCAGATGAACCCGAGATCGCAGGGGACGTAGAGCACGCCCTCGTGCACCAGGATGCCCGTGGTCCGCGAGACGCGTGTGGACTCGAGCTCGAGTTCGGCGAGCACGGTTCGCTCGGCGAAGTCCCAGTCGACGTCGGGATCCGTGACGCGCGGTCCTGCTTCGAGCGGCCCGCCCGGGAGCGGGCCGAGAGGGCCGTCGTGAAAACGGCGCACCGCGTGGACGCCGCCCCAGCCGGCGAGTCCGAGCAGGGCAAGGGTGTGGATTCCAGGCATGGCGGGTCTCCGGGGCGCGTACCGGAAGAGGGAGAGCAATCCGCGTGCCGCCGCGGAGCCGCCGTGCCGCCATCCCACGGCTCCGACCGCAGCCAGCGCGCTGCGGAGGTGCCGCGATCCGGTTGCAGGGGGTTGGGTGGCAGCGGGGTCGGTTGCAGCGGCTTGGGTGGCAGGGGTGCGGTCGGGCCGCTGGAGAAGACGCGGTCCATCGTTTCTCGACGCGCGGCTTCGCACTTCGGTCGGAATCGGCGCGGTTTGGGAATCGACCCGGGGGCGCATCGCCGGCACCTCTCGTCCCCGACGCGCACCCCGCGGTCGGTCCCGGTGGCAGCTCCCGGTATGGCTTCGATCCAATGCCCGCTTCGCTCGACTTCTCTCCGGCTCGCGACAGGGCTGCTGCTCGCGGTCGTCTGTGCGGGGAGCGCAGTCGCGATGCCTGCGCCCGGCGACGCCGGGCCGGTCGACTCGACGGTCGACGCCAACACCGGGGCCGCTCGCGTGCAGATCCCGATCGAGGTGCCGCCGGGAACGGCCGGGCATCAGCCCAGCCTGAGCCTCGTGTACTCGAGTCACGCCGGGGACGGTCTCCTGGGGGTCGGCTGGCGGCTGTTGCTCGGCGCACCGGCCGAGATCCGCTGCGCGATCCGCTTCGGGCGGCCCGACTACGCGAACTGCCCGCAGTACGAGATCGACGGCGAGCTCTTGCAGGGGCCCGACGCCGACGGCCACTACCACACCTTCGTCGAGTCGTTCCAGCGCTTCCGCATCGTGAACGACGCGGGCGTCGCCGATCGCGCCTGGGAGGTCACTGGCCTCGACGGCACCCGATTCCTCTACGGCCTCGACGCGAACGCGCGGGTCCACGACACGACCCATCCGGCCCAACCGATCGCGGCCTGGCACCTGTCCGAGATCCGCGACGTGCACGGCAACGCCATCGTCTTCCGCTACGACCGCAGCGAACTCGGCATGGCGGTTCCGCAGCGCGTGTCGTACGCGAACGGGCAGCGACGCGTGGAGTTCTTCTACGACGAGGCGCGCACCGACCCCCAGCATCACTTCGTGGGCGGCATCGAGATGCGCTTCAGCCGTCGCATGACGGACGTGCAGGTCTCGAGCCTCGTCGGGGGCGCCTACGCCCTGCATCACCGGCTGAAGCTCGGTTACGCGCCCAAAGGGGAGTACGCCACGAACCGCACCCGCCTCGCGTCGGTGCAGCGCTTCGGGAGTAGCTGCCCGATGCACCCCGCCAGCCTGGAAGGGTGCTCCGCGCTGCCGGCCCAGGAGTTCGACTACACGGACCCTTCGGACCCCGAGTTCGCGCAGGCCGCGAACTGGCAATGGGACGACCCGAGCGCGGCGCCGCTGGTGCCCCCGCCGCCCAGCCACATCTACGGGAACGTCGGGTTCGTCGGCGACAACGTGCTGGCCGACGTCAACGGTGACGGCCTGCCCGATCGGATCGAGGCCTGGTGCATCGGCGATGCCTGGCCCTGCGACGACTCCCTCGACGTTCCGCACAACGGCACCGGGCACGGCTCGAAGCGCGCGGTCTACCTCCACACCGGCGACGGCTGGCAGACGACGCCCGACCCGGTCTGGACGGCGGCGTTGCAGGCGCTGCGCTACGACGCACCCACCCTGACCGTGCGTCTCGCGCACGGTGGCTACGGGATCGGCGGTGCGCCGTACTGCGAAGCCACGCCGGGGAGCCTGCAGGCCGGTGTCTCCCTCAGCCAGCGCGGACGCTACGCGGACGATCTCGACACGGCCGCGCTGGCCGTGACCCCGCCGGCGAGTGCGACGAACGGCTACGGCGGTGCCCACACGATCGCCACCGACACGATCTTCCGCGTCGTGGACGTGAACGGGGATGGCTTCGCCGATCTGGTGGCGTCGAGTCGGGTGGGAGGCGTCTGGAAGAAGTGGGATGCCGCCTGCGCGGCCTATCTGCCGCCGGCCCAGCACGCCTACGTCGACGCGCGCGCCCAGGTCGTGTTCCTGAACAACGGGCGCGATGGCTGGGCTCGCGAGCCGTCGCTCGAGAGTGGCCTACCGGCCTTCGACGCGATGGAGATCAGCGACAGCGAGAGCGGCGACTACGACTGCCAGACGCGCTCCTGGTACGGGCTCGACGTGATGAACGCGGACCCGCCGAACGTCCCGGGCTACCAGGTCTTTCCCTGGGCCGTGTGTCGCCAGTGGGTGCAGTTCCCGTTTGCCTTCGTGGAACTCACAGGAGACGGGCGCGTCGACCTGCTCGCCCTCGAACCCAGCGACCCACGCCATCTGCCGTCGTGGTACGACGACCCGGCGCTCTACGACTACAACCTGAATCCGGTCGTCACGCGGGCGTGGGTGCAGGAGCTCCAGCCCGACGGGGCGTACGCCTGGCGGCGGGCGCCCGAGTTCGACCTGCGCGACCCGGAGACCGGGACGGCCCTCCACCACGTGCACATGCAGCACCATCCCACGCTGGACTGGCGCTTCAGCACGCCGCCGGGTCCCCACGATTCGAACGCGACCTCGATGCTGGCCTGGGACGAGGGGTTCCGGTTCATCGACGTGAACCTGGACGGTCTCACCGACGTCGTCTGGGCGGATCCGGTCGCGGCCGCCGGCTTCGCGCTGCCCGACCACCCGAGTGAGTCGGTGGGAGCGCTGTTGAACACCGGCTCGGGATGGTGCGGCGTAACGCCCACCGCGCCCTGCGCCGATGCGACCCGCTTCCTCCCCCCGTTCTGGATCTCGGGCTCGGCGACGCCGGTCGAGGGCATCCCCGGCAACGCCTTCTTCGAGACCGATGGGTTTCCGTTGCACGACGTGAACGGCGACGGTCGGCCCGATGGCTACGACGCGCCCGGGACGGCCCTGGATCCCTACCTCTACTCGCCGAACGGAAGTGCGGCGTCGGTCTGGCAGGTGGACGAGACCGGGCGTTTCGACGTCCAGGGGGCGGACAAGGCCGGGGAACGGGACCTGAACGGGGACGCGGCCGTCGAGTCGGCGATCGGCTGGCGATCCCAGAGTTTCCTTCCCGACCTGCTGCGCGAGATGCGCAACGGCCGCGGCGGCGTCATGCGCTTCGCCTACACGACCCCGGGCGCCCAGCGCGACGCGGCTCTGGAATCGGCTGCCGAGCTCGACGCCCTGGGCCCGGAGGCGAAGGAGCCGCCGCCGCCCGGCGACGCCCGCCGGGTGCGCTTCGAGGCCCGGCCCGTCGTCGCCGAGGTGACGGTGACGGGCCCGAATCGGGCGCCGGCGACGACCCGGTACCAGTACGCCCGTCCCCTGTGGTGCCCGAAGCACCGCTCCGGGTTGGGGTTCCGGCTGGTCCGGCGCATTCGCGCAGACGGCGCCGAGGTCGATGCCTACTTCCACCAGGACCACGGCCGGGCAGGGCGCCTCTCCCGACAGATCGTGCGCGAGGGAGGCGCAGTACTCCATGTACACGAGGAGACCTGGGAGCTGGCGAGCGCGGCGATCCCGGGCGCCTACACGGGCGAAGGTCCGGGCGCGACGGGGGCTGCCGAGGCGTCCCGGGTGGGGCGGCTCGTGGAGCAGTCGAGCGGCTTCGAATACGGGACGGCACCCGGGCAGGACCCGGGCGCGGTCGAGCACGTCGTCCTGACCTACGACGACGCGCACGGCTTCAACTTCGCCGCGACCCGGTCGACCCGCTCGGTGACGGACGCGGTGGTGTCGACGCGGACGCCGCAGGCCCTGACGTCGACCCAGGCCGACCATTGGCTCCATGGTCTGGTGCAGCGTCAGGTCGAGACGGACCCGTCCGGCACACGGATCTACGGCGACGTGTCGTTCGGCTACACGCCCGAAGGGCGCGTCGCGACCGAGATCCGGGTGCAGGCCCGGCGCGACGGAGCGCTGCCGACGCCTCCCTTCGCCGCCAACGGGTTCGTGCAGCACTACGCGTACGACGCGGTGGGCAACCTCGTCTCGGAGACCGACGCGAACGGCCACACGATGCGCTTCTGCTACGACGGCCTGGCGCCTGCGGGGAGTGATTGCCCGCACGGCGTGGGCGCGGGGACCGTGCGCACCCGCACGCGGGACGCCGCGGGCGAATGGACGCTCTACGACCCTGATCCGGTCTTCGGCGTTTCCACCGGGATGCAGTCTCCCTACCGCGACGAACCTGCGACGCGAGCGATCCTCGACGACTTCGGTCGGGTAGTGGCCGAGTTCGCCACGCCCGACGGCGAGCCCGAGCAGCTGTTGGCGACCACCCACTTCGACGACTTCGCGATGCCGCCGACGTCCGAGCGCACGGTTCTCGTCGACGGGGCGGGCCTCGGGGACCCGATCGTCCGCTTCCAGGTCTCGGACGGCTTTGGTGGCACGTGGAAGTCCGTCGAGGAGGTTCCTGCCCAGGGCGGGTTGGCCCGCTACGTCTGCACGGCGACCTACGTCGATCCGGCGGTCCGGTCCTCGCGCCAGCTGGCGCCGCGGTCGAGTGGGCCCGACTGCGCGGGCATCAGCGGAGCGACCGAGGCGCCGGCGACCGTCACCGTGCACGACGCGGTCGGGCGGACGCTGCGCACCGAGACGCCCGATGGCGTGGCGCTGGCGCGCTTCGACGCAACCCTCGACTCGGTCGTCGCGCCCGATGGGGCGGTCGTGACGGCGACCGTGGACCGGGTGCTGACGAAGAACCCGAAAGGCGATGTCGAGGTGCGCCTGGTCGACGGCGAACGGGTCGCCGCGGTCCACGAGTGTCACAACCCCCCGGATCCGACCCTGGTGAGCCTCGGCGGCGTGGACTGCAGCACCCCCGACCGGACGCTCTACGGCTACGAGGCCGGTTCGCCCAAGGTGGTCTACGACCCACTCGCCGGGCCCGGCTACGACGATCCGCGTCACCGACTCGTCTACCACTACGACACGCTCGGTCGGGCCGTCGAAGTAGAGCACCCGGACGCCGGGACGTCCTTCAGCGAGTTCGACGGGAAGGGGAACCCGCTCTGGACGCGCAATGCACGACAGCAGACGCGCGCGTACCAGTACGACGTCCTGGATCGCCCGACCCTCATCACGACACCGGCCGGCGAAGCGGACGTGACCATCGCCTACCGCGCCGGGGAGCGTCAGTCGGGCATCGAGTCGACGTCGAGCTACAACAAGACGCTCTTCTTCGACGGGTTCGGGCGGCCGCGTCAGCGCATCCTTTTTCAGGACGGAGGCTGGCTCACGACCGACTACGAGTACGACCTCACCGGTCGTGTCACCTGGTCGAAGCACGGGGGCGTGCCCTCGGGTACCCACTTCGTCTACGACAAGGCGTACCTCACGCGCGTGTGTCGCGAACGCTGTGACAGTGCCGATGCGGTCCCCTATCTCGACACCGTGACCTATGACGACCTGGGTCGGCGGCGGTCGGTGGCGATGCCGGGCGGCACCCGGAGCTTCGCGTACGTCGAGGACCTGCTTCCTCCGCCTCTGCCTGCGGCACAGACGCGCCGGCTGGTGTCCGACCGCTTCACGAGCCAACACACGCCGTACACGGTCGAGCTCGCCTATCTGGGGTACGACGGCCTCGGCAACGTGACGAGCCTGGCCGTCTCGAGCGAGAACGGCGAGCTCGATGTGGCGAGCGAGTACGCCTACGACCACCGGAATCGCCTGAGCGCGTGGACCCGGAACGGGACGAGCCTGGCCTACGCGTACGATGCCCTGGGCAACCTGGTGACCCACGCGGGTGAGACCCAGGTGTTCGGGGTGCTGCCGGATCCACCCCACGCCGTTTCGTTCCGGCCGGCAGAGACCGGGCCCGGCGCGGCAGCCTACGACTACGACGCCTCGGGCAACGTGAGCGCGATCTCGCAGCCCGGGAAGGATCGTCACTATCGCTTCGATTCCGCGAACCGGCTGGTGTGCGTGGGAACGGCCGTCGGGCTCTGCAATGTCCTGTCGGTGCACTACGACCGGTCGGGGAATCGGTTGAAGGAGGTGGCGGGCGACGTCACCCGGCGCTTCGTCGACGGCCAACTCGTCCAGGAGGAACGGCCGGGCTACGAACGCGAGATCCGCGTCGAGGTGATGGCCTTCGGGGAGCGCGTGGCGTTCACCGACTGGCGCGGCGACCCGCCCGAGGCCTGGGTGGTCCAGGGACAGCGCGTTCCGCCGTGGCTGCCCTGGCTCCCGCTCGCAGTGCTCGGCGGCTGGGCGCTCTGGCTCGGCGTGCGCGGGGGACTGGTTCTCGGGGTGGTGCGGCGGCCTGGCTACGCGACGGTGGCGGGGCTCGTCGCCGCTCAGCTGGCGCTCCCGCTGCCCGTGTGGTCTGGCGGTGGCAGCGCACAGCTCCCGACCGATCGCTGGGTGATCTCGGACCGCATCGGAAGCGGGGTCGTGGTCATCGACGAGAACGGCGATCGGGTTCGGCACCTGCGCTTCGCACCCTATGGCCGGCTCGATGCGGAGGTGGACCTCGGTGCATCGGGGCGTCGCCACTACGCCGGCCATCCGCAGCAGGCCGAGACCGGCCTCACCTACATGCGCGCGCGCTGGCAGGATCCCCAGTCGGGAGGCTTCCTCTCGGTCGACCCGGTGTTCCGGGTGGGCGACCCGAAACGCATGAACGGATACACCTACGCCGAGGGAAACCCGCTGTCGCGGGTGGATCCGACCGGGCTCGAGGTGGCGCCGCGTTCGCGCCCGAAGCACTGGAACACCAGCCGCGGCTACGTCGGTCGCGGCGGGAGCCTGTTGGTGAGCGTCGGGGGCGGGAATGCCGGCGGCGGCTTCGGGCTGTTCGTGAAGAGCTGGGGGACCCAGCCCGCCGAGTACGCGGGCGGTGGCTACGACGGTCCCGACCGCTCGGATGGGGCAGGCCGGGGCCCGGCTCCGATCGAGGCGCTGGGGAGCTTCCTCGGGGGCCTCGTGAGCTTCCTGATCGGCGACAACTTCGGCGCCGCTTGGCGGCGCTCGGCGGTCGACCTGGTGAACGGGCGGTTCGGCCAGAGCACGCTCGGCCGTTGGCTGCCTCGCACGCTGGATTCGATCATCGGATACGTCCGGGGCCTGGAACCCGGCGACAGGTACTGGGCGCGGGAGGGGATGAACGGATGGCATGCGGGTACGAACGCGGCTCTCACCGGGTCTTTGGGACTCGTCGGTGCTCCGCTTCTACTCGCGGGAGGGGTGCTCCACGAGACGCCGCTGGATTTCAAATCGTTCGCGGCAGAGACACGACAGGGGATGGTCAACCATGCGCTTGACTCGGTCTCCGACATCGCGGCGAACATCGTCGGCATCTCTTTGGGGTTGGCGGTTCCGAGCACCTCCGTCGCGATAGACTTGGCGACGAGTATCGGGCACAAGATTCCCGGACCCGGGGAGATCGACCCCGCCTTTGGCGGAGCAGGCCACTACGCGGGCAATCCCGCGCACGCATGGGAGTGGTATCAGTGATCCGACGCGAGGGAGTCTGCCTCTTGGTGTGCCTGTTCGTGACCGCGTGTGCGACCACTCGGCCGTTGCCGCCGGTTGGCGAATACGTCGGCGAGGGTGGCGAGCGAGTACGGATTCTGGCTGGTGAGCGAATCGAGTTCGATGTCTCGATCCAGGGCACACCGATTCAGAGGTCTTTCGACTACGACGTGGACTTGGCGGGCCGCATCTACCCCCACCCCATGACCTCCGTCGAAGCGGTCGACGGCGTGGGACGCGTCGAGTGGCTCTGGAAGGACGACGAGATCGTCGCGTGGGACGAGGAGCGGCGAACCCTCAAGCGCTACCGCCGCGCACCTGCCGACTAGCCCTTACACCCCGTCCGACAGCCCGATCGCCGGCAGGATCACCTTCAGGAAGAGGTTCGCAATCTTGCGGTGACCCGCGTTGTTCGGGTGGAAGCCGTCGACGCTGCTGACGCACTGGCTGGCCACCGGCGAAGCGGCCATGGGAACGAGCAGCACCTCGTAGCGGCTCACCTGGCGCTGGATCGCGGCGTTGAAGGCGTCGACACGGGCCTTCGTCACGAACGCGTTGGGCTCCTCGCGGAAGCGGGGAATCATCGTGAGATCCGGGAGGTCGCCCACCACGATCGTGGCTTCCGTCTCCTCGGTGAGTAGTTCGAGGATGGCCTCGAGGTGGGTCTCGAAGGTGTCCGGGTCTTCCCCGGCGATCACGTCGTTGGTGCCGGTCCAGAGCGTGACGAGATCCGGGCGCAGCCCGCTGCGCAGAGCGAGGGTCAGGACGTCTCGGATGCCGCGGGCATCCGCCGCCGGAATGCCGAGGTTGAGCAGGCGGACGTCTTCGACCTGGCGATCCAGGGCGTCCCGGATCTGCCAGACGTAGCCCTGCTTCAGCGGGACGGCGCCGATGCCCACCGAATCGCTCGCGCCGAAGGCGGCGTAGATGATCTCGGACGGCACGCGTGACGCGCAGCCGCCGCCGAGCAGCAGGACCAGAGTCAGGGCGAGGCCGAGGAGCCTCCGGTTTGCGCTCTGGGCAGCTCGTCGCATCGTGTTTCCTCCCGGGCGGTCGGCAGCGCCGCGCGCGAACCGAATCCAGCCCAGCCAGAATCTCACGCGGACGCAGCCCTCACCAGGGGCGAATTCCCCGCTGCGGCCTCGGGGGGGCGCGTATGGTGGGCCGAGGAGGTCGGGTCTCATGGCGCAGTGGTGGCGGCAGGTGTGGGCAGGGAAGCGTTTCTACGCGGGGGCGATCGTGCTCGCGCTGGCAGGGCTCGGCTGCGCCTCGACCCCCCCGATGACGGCCGACGCGCTGGACGACGCGATTCTGGCGCTCGGCGAGAACGTGGAAGGCTCGCCGGGGTCGCTGCGCTTCGAGTACGCCGGCATTCCGATCGCGTGTTTCTCGAGCGCGACCCACGATCGCATGCGTCTGGTGGCGCCGGTGCGCCGCGTGGAAGAACTCACCCCCGACCAGGTGGGCGCCATGTTGACCGCGAACTACCACTCGGCGCTCGATGCGCGCTACGCGGTGAGCCAGGGCGTCGTCTACGCGGCGTTCCTGCATCCCCTCGGCAGCCTGACGGAAGCCGAGCTGCAGTCGGCCCTCGACCAGGTGGCGAACCTGGTGCTGACGTTCGGCACCGGATATTCGAGCGGGGCCCTGCTCTATGGTCCCCAGGGCGAGGCACTCTAGGGCCGACATACGCCTTTTCGCGGATGAACGTCCGACGGTCAGCGGCCGATGCACCCGGGACGGGTTCTTCGGGAGACGCGTATGACCGCCCGCCGGGGCAAGACGAAGCTGGAAGAGGGCTACGGCCGCGGAGAGGCCTCGATCGCCGCGGGTGACGACGTTCTGATCGAGCAGAGTGCGCTCGAGAAACGCCTCCTCGAGACCTTCGGAGCGCCCGACTACCAGCCGCCCACGCTGCCGGCGGTGGCCACCCAGCTGATGAGCGTGTCCCAGCGGGCAGACGTCGAGATCGACGAGATCGTCGACTTGCTCCAGCAGGACGCCATGCTCGCCGGGAAGCTCATGGAGCTGGTGGCGTCACCGCTCTACGCCGGCGCGGCGAAGATCACGTCCCTGCGCGATGCCGTGATGCGGGTGGGCATGCAGAACGTGCGCGACCTCGTCATGCAGGTGGCGCTCAACCTGCGTGTCTTTCGCGTCCCGGCCTACAGCGAGACGATGGAGCGCTTGCGGCGCCACAGCGTCCTGACTGCGCACCTGTCGCGGATCGTGTCCCGCTACACGCCGATCGAGAGCGAGTACGCCTTCCTCTGTGGACTGCTGCACGACGTCGGCGTGGCCGGTGTGCTGATCGCGCTGGCCGAGGGCACCGTGCGGGTGCCGGCGAAGACCAAGGCGCGCGTGACGAAGGCCGGGAAGCCCGATCCGCCGGATCTCGCCGCAGTCTGGCCCGAGGTCGACGCGGTCCACGGGGTGGCGGCGTCGCAGATGAGTCGTCTCTGGGGCCTGCCGCCCGAGCTCGCCATCGCGATCGGGAGCCATCACCAGGTGCTCGTCGAGGGCTACGCCCATCCGCTCGCTGCCACGATCTGCGTCGCCGACGCCGAGGCCCAGGCGCTCGGTTTCGGGATCGTTTCGTCCACTTCCGCGGAGAGCGAGACGGAAGACGTCGGAATCGATGCGGACGATGCCGCGATTCGGGCTGCGTGCATGCAGAGTCACCACACCGCCGACCACAGCACGCCCGCGACCCTTGGCCATGCGTGTGACGCGCTCGGCCTCGACGATCCTCAGCTCGAGCTGATCCGCAAGGACGCGCGCGAGTTCGTCGAGAACTGGGAAGAGGGCGGCGCCGCCGACGCCTAGGGCGCCGCGCGCCCGGTGTACTCGATCCAGCCCGTTTCGGCGAGGGTCTGCGCGACGGTCTCGGCCATCAGGGCGTAGCCCCGTGCGTTGGGGTGTTCGTCGTCCGCGAGGAAGTAGGGCCCCTTCTCGGCGAGCGTCTGGAAGGCCGCGAAGTTGTCGGCCAGCGGCACGCCGCGTCGGGTGGCGACGTCACGGATCACGGCGTTGATCGCGGTCTCGCGCGGGCGCCGCGGGACGAGGTAGTCGTCGGGGGTGAGCGGCAGGGCCTCGCGCATGAAGATCACGTAGTAGTACTCGTCGGCTTCGTTGGCCGCGTTCGTCGGCACCGGGGCCTGGGGGTAGTTCAAGAGCACGACGGGAAGGCCGCGTTCCTGGATCTCTGCGACGAGGCCGTCGAGGGCCCAGCGGTTGACTTCCTGGTAGAGGCGGAAGTCGAAGAGCTCCATCTCCTTCGTGGCGCTGTAGCCGGCGCTCGGACCGCGGAGGGGCAGGCGCAGGATCAGGTTGCGCAGGACGCGATAGCTCCGCAGCCCGTTGAGCACCGCATTCGCACGTAGCGCCAGGCCTCGGATGCCCGGGACGTCGCGGCCCGTCGCCGCCCGGTACTCGAGGATGTCGGCGTCGTTCACGTTGAAGCCCGCGAGCAGCAGCACGAGCTCGGGCTGGGTGCGATCGAGGACGGCGTCGAGATCCCGGTGGATCATCAGGGGCGACAGTCCGGGCAGGGCGGTGCGCTGGATCCGCCAGCGCGCCCCATGCGCGTCACGCAGGCGATCCGAGAGCTGGGCGGGGTAGCTCTCCGCCGGGTCGACGTGGATCCCGAAGCTGAAGGAATCGCCGAGCGCCACGACGCGCAGGCCCTGGGCGACGCCATCCGGTGTCGGGGTGACGACCTCGTCGCGCTGAAGGGCCCAATGGGCGAGCGCAAGCCCGCCTTCGAGAAGCAGCACGAAGACGGCGAGGGATCCCACCGCCAACGCGAGCTTCTTCGCACCCTCCACGCCGCGAGCCTACCACGGCATCGCGGGCCGCAGCGCTATGTGCGTCGCGTGCTCCGGCGCAACCAGCCGAGGCCGAGTCCGCCCAGCGTGAGCAGCGCCGCCGTGCTCGGCTCGGGCGTCACCACGAAATCGAGGGTGTAGTCGACGGCGCCGGCGGTCTCCTGGATCCAGAACGCATAGGTGCCGGCCGCGAGGGCGTCGACGCCCAGCAACGCCGCAGTCAACAGGTCGCCACTGAACGCGTTGAAGATCACGAAGCCCGCCAGGTCTCCGCTCGTCTGGCCGGAGAGCGTGGCGCCGACGTTGTACCCGAGAAAGGAGCCGAAGGACGGCCCGGATCGGGAGACGACGTCGACGGCGTCGAGCACCAACCCGGTCGGCACGACGACGGTGATGAACTCGGCGTCCGTGCCGTTGGTGGCGCCGGATCCCGGGCCACCGCTGTTGGCCGTGAGCAGATTCGAACCCGCATCGAGGTTGAAGAGCGTCGGCGCCGCGATGTTGGACGAGATGTCCGGCGGCTCGAGCAGCGAGGCGGCCTGGGCGGTGGCGATGGGAAGGGAGGCCGCGAGCAGCAGCCCGACGGCGGAGAGCAAAGACTTGCGCATGGGTCATCCTCGAGGGCGAGGGAGAACGCACGCATCTTCGCCCAGCGAGGCCCGGCCCGTCCAGTGGCTTCTTCAGCCGTGGGATCGTCAGGGGGGGGAGGTGCTGGACAGGCCCTGTCTACCAGCGCCGGGATCGCCCGAGACGCCGCCCCCGCCGGGTTCGGAAGGCCCGATCGGCCGAAACCAGTCCATGTCCGCTGTCGAAGTCGTAGCCCGGGTCGGCCATGTCGATGGCCGTGCGCTCGAGGCGGCGTTCGAGGGCGCGCGGCGAGAGCGACCAGCAGGGGCCCAGCCGGGCTCCGGCGGCGAGTGCATCGGGGATGGCGTCGGGCGCACGGAGCACCGTCCTACTGCGCCGCCAGCCGTAGGGGTGACCCACCGGCTCGCAGAGCCAGGCCCCGAAGAGCGTGCCGTCGCGTTTGCGCAGGGCGGCGCCCCCGCGCACCGCGCCCTGGAGCAGAGCGGCCACCCCCGCCACGTGGGGTGCCGCGGCGGAGGTTCCGAAGAAGTTCGGGAAGTCGTCGTCGTCGACCTCGCTGTCGCCGAACAGGACCGTGTTGTTCACCCCGTCCGGTCCGACGAGGTCCGGAGTCTCGCGGACGAGCGGCTCGGGCAACGCGTTCCCCTCGGAGTCTCTCCGCAGGGCGACACCGCCTGCCGAGGAGAACGGTTCGAGCAGCGGCGGCGAGACACCGAACGCCGGGGTCTCGAAGTAGGCCGCCGCACCGATCGCGAGTGCGCCGGCCGCGTTGGCGTGGCCGTAACTCGTGCCGCTCTGGGTGTCGTGCTCGTCGATCGTGAGCGCGCCCTGCACGACCAGCTTCACGAGGTCGACGTCGGGGCCGTCGAAGCCCGGCCCGAGGAAGCGCTCGATGCCGAGGAAGAGCACGAGGGGCGCATCGGTGGGGTTGCGCACCAGCGCCGCTTCCACCGCGTCGCCGCCCACGTTGAACGCCGTCGAACGGGCGACGACGTCGTCGGGTTGGAAGCGCTCGAAGACGACCGGGTCTTCCGTGTCGTAGATCAAGAGGTCGTAGTCGCTGAGCGCGCCCTGGGCCGGATCGGCCGTCGATGCCGACGCGAAGGGTTCGTTCCATTGCAGGATCACGATCGCTTCGCTGTTCGCCGCGACGGTGATCTGGAGGAATACGTCGACGTCCGGCCCCGGATCGAAGTCGTGCCGACGCGTGGGGCCGATCGGCTCGAAGAAGCCGGTCTGGCCGCTGTCCCGGAAGGGGCCCTCGTAGGAACGGCGGCCCGAGTTGCCCGCGGCCGAGACGTAGCGGACGCCCCAGTCGTTCACGGTGTCGACGGCCCGGGCGATCACCCCGTCCTGGAAGAAGGGCTCGTCTGCGTAGACGACGTCGTCGACGATGACGTCGGCGACGAACTCGGAGGCCAGCGCTTCGATGCCGTTGGCAAAGTCGGCCTGTCCGCGAAAGGCCGTGTGAAAACCGAGGCGGGCACCGGGCGCGACGTCGTGGACCACCTGCGCGAGGGCGCGGCCTTCGTCGATGCAACCCGCCGTGGCCAGGTCGGCCAGCACCGTGGTCTCGGCCGGGAGGTCTCCCGTCTCGATGTCCGTGTCGCGTCCGCCACCCACGCAATCGAAGGAGTCGGCGAGCAGACCGACGCTCACGCCGCGGCCGATGGTGCTCGCCGGCAGGCGATCGACGCCCATCGCCGCCAGGCCCTCGCTCGTGACGGATCCGGAGCCGGTGCGTCGCGGGCGCTCGCGGCGCGGATGGCGCCACGGATCCTTGCGTCGAAAGAACGAGCGGTTCGAGAACGCGCGGGTCGGACGCGCGGCCGCGAGATGCACGCAGTGCTCCAAGCCGGCGACGGCGTCCCGCGTGAGCTGACCCGACACCCGATTCCCCGCGACCTGCAGCCCGACGACTCCGAGCGTCGCGAGCTCTTCCGCAAGGGCCGCGGGATCTCCGGTCGAGATCGCCTCGATCCACGGGGCCGCGGCCATGTCCATGTCTTCGCCCTCGGCCCAGCGCAGGAGGTCGGGATGGACCGGGCTTCGTGACGCCTTCGCGTCCCAGGTCGCGCGCCAGCCGGCGGCGGCGGGAGACGCGTGGGGATCGGTGCTTTCGGCGAGGGAAGACGTGCTGGCGAGCGCGAGGCTGGCGAGCAGGAGCGAGACGAGCGGGCGCATGGAGCAGGCCTCGAGGGCGTTTCCCCGATTGTGTCATGCCCGGCGCCCGCGTCCAGCGCCCGGGTGTATCCTGGCCCGCCGGTTCGGGCCCGGTTTCGGCCGCGGTCGATCCGGGCCGAGGTGGGGCGAGGAGTCCAAGACGATGCGGAAGCAGACAGCGCTGGCGATCGCGGGGATCGCGTTCGGCCTGCTGGTGGCCTGGGCCGTCTGGCAGGGCACCGGGGACGGCGCACGCGCCCAGCGCGAAGCCGAAGCGCAGGCCGCGGCCGAGCGTGCGGCGGGGCGGGTCGCCGAAGAGGAAGCCGCGCGGGCCGAGCGCGAAGCCGAGGCCGAGCGCTTCGCGCGCACGCTGAGCGAGCGCACCGAGCGCGAGCGCCGCATCGCAGAAGAAAAGCGACGCCGCGCCGAGGAAGAGGCACTGCGCGGATCCACCGGGCGCAGCGCGGGTGGCTCCGGGCCCCTCGAAGAGGCGGGAGTGGACGAAGGCCGCCTCGACGACGAAGCGCTGGACGAAGAGGAAGAAGAGACCACTCCCGCGACCTTCGAGGAGAACCTCGAACGAGCCGCGGACAACGCCGAAGATCTCGGGTTGCCCACCGAGGGAGGGACCCGCGCGGCGGCGCTCCAGTTCATCGCGTGGTGCCGGTCTGGCGGCTGCGACGGAGTCCCCGAGCGGGTGATCCAAATGAAGATGGACTCGGCCTTGACGGCCCTGGCCTCCGCGCCCGATGAGGTCCTCGCTCGAATTCTGCCGGGAGACCTGCAGAAATACGCCGATTGCGACGTCTGCCGGACGAGCCCGGTCCCGCTCCCGACCTTCCGCCAGTAGCGCTAGCGCGGCGGGTCCGTCGGCACCGCGGGCGCCATCCAGGCGATCGCTCCGATGAGGCCGCCGTAGTAGAGCCAGTTCGGCAGCATGCGCAGGGCGAACCCGACGTCCGAGCCCGTCGCGAGCAGGAAGGCGTCGACGCCCGCCCACAGGCCGTAGTAGAGCATCACGAACAGACTGACCGAGCGCAGCCAGTAGACCGCCTGGCAGTTCTTGTGCCAGGTCAGCAAGCACGCGGCGAGCACGAAGAACGCGACTTCGTACACGAAGAAGAGAGTGCGCGAGCCCGCCATCGACTCGGGCAACACCGCGAGCACGCCCTGGGAGAAGGCCGGCACGAGCAGCGTCCAGCCGAGCGCCGCGGCGACCGTCTTTCCGGTCGGCGCGATGCCGCCGACGAGGGTGCCCGCGCAGACGAGCAGCAGATAGCGGAAGTCGCCGGCGAGCACGAAGAAGAGCGGCACCCAGGACGACCAGGGCGCTTCGAGGGTGCCCACGCCGTACACGTGGGCCGACGTCCACCAGGCGTCGACGAAACTCAGAACGCCCAGCCC
Source organism: Myxococcota bacterium (assembly GCA_039030075.1). Classification (NCBI taxonomy): domain Bacteria; kingdom Pseudomonadati; phylum Myxococcota; species Myxococcota bacterium. The sequence continues at coordinate 42,015 of JBCCEW010000015.1, forward strand.
GTAGAGGGTGCGGCGCAGGCTCGGGTGCAAGTCGTCGCGTCGCCAGACGAACCACAGTCCGATGGCCAATGCGAGCCACAAGAGCCACGGATGCTGGATGGCGCCGTTGTAGAAGTTCTCGAATCGGCCCATCTCAGGAGGCTCCCGGAGGTGCGGACGCCGAGCCCGCGGTCGCATCGACCTCGGCCATGTGGCGCAGGTAGGCGAGGATGGCATCGATCGTGGCGTCGCGGTCGGGAAGGTCGCGGTTCAATGCGGGCATGCGCGCGGTGGCCACGATCTGGCTCGGGTCCGAGATCCAGGTGCGCAGCCAGTTCTCGTCGCGGAGTCCGACCGGCGCGTCGGTGGCGTTCAGCTCGGGGCCGATGCCGCCGCCTTCCCCGTTGACCTGGTGACAGCGGCTGCAGTGGATGCGGAACGCGCGGAAGCCCGCCGTCACCGCGGCGTCGTCGCTGCGCGGCGCCATGCGCGGGAAGCGCTCGGCGGCGCGGACCCGCTCCACGCCGACGAGCTGATAGGGCCAGCCGTAGTCGCCCTCCTGGAGCACGGTCGGGTCGTCGAGGTTTTCCCAGATCAAGTAGTAGGGGCCGAGCTCGATCGTCTGCCAGCGGCCGGACTCCTTCTTGCGGATCGTGAAGCCGGGCTGGTCGGCGCGCGCGAAGGCGAGCCAGGCGCGGTGGTCGAGAACGCGCTGCACCGGGACCGTCGGCTGGTAGCCGTCGCGGCAGGTGAAGAGCAGCTCGTCGTCCTGGCGCCACCCGGGGCCGTAGACGGCGTCGAGCGCGTCGGCGAAGGGCACCGCCCGGAACGCCACTTCGCGGCCTTCGTAGGGCTCGAAGACGTTCAGCTCCCGGGCGGTCAGCGACTGCTCCGGACGTGCGTGCTCGCGCACGACGTCGCCATGACTGGCGAAGCGGAGGCTGGCGTCGGTCGTCGGTGGCGGAGGAGCCGCGCAGGACCAGAGCCCGGCGCACGCCACCAGCCCCGCGAGAGCGCGGCTAGTCCTCGGCCAGGCAACCAAGGGCGAACTCGGTCTCGGTCACCGATGTCGGGCTCGAGGGGCCGCGGCTGCACATGCACAGGTGACGTCCGCGCGCGCGCACGCGCACGCCACGGGCGTGGCCGTGCTCCATCATCACCTGCGCCACTTCCCGCACCAGGTCTTCCTGGATCTGGAAACGGCGGGCGAGGGCATCGACCAGGCGGGGCAGCTTGCCGAGCCCCAGGATGCGATCGCCGGGGATGTACTCGACGTCGACCTCGCCGAAGAAGGGCAGGAAGTGGTGAGCACAGAGCGAGTAGAAGCCGATGTCCGCCACCTCGACGCGGCCCGGCCGCTCGTCGGGCTCGAGCATGCGCGTGGTCTTCAGGATCGTGGCCGGATCGATCTCATAGCCCGCCAGGAGCTCCCGGAACGCCTTTGCGATGCGGGCGTCCGCGACGTCCTCGGCGAACCAGCGCAGAGCGCGCGGATCGTCGGTGACTTCCTTGGCGAGCCATTCCACCAGTTTCATGCGGATTCCTTCTGAGCTTGCTCGAGGGTGTGCGGCGGCGAGCGGCGCAGTCTAGCCGTCTTTCGCGAGGGTCCGCGGCCGGGTCTCTCGCGACACGGGCGGCGTCGGCTCGCTGCCGCGGTCTTCCCGCGGCGGTACCCCGGTGACCCACTGGATCGCCCGCTCCAGGCCGCGCCACGCGCCGCGGTCGAGGAGCGGGTTCAGCCAGCCGCCGGTGATGCAGTAGCGACCGATATGGGGGGGACGGTGGTGCTGGAGATGGTGGCCCGGCGAGAGCAGGAGACCTCGCCGCTGCAGGCCGCGCACGAGGCGCGGTGCGCGCGGGGTATGGGCCCACTGGTGGGCCTGGTTGGCGAAGGCGGCGCTCACCACCGCAGCCAAGCCCAGCGCGTAGAGCGCCGGGGCCTGGAGCAGGGCATCGCGGATTCCGGGCAGAGCCGCGAGCCCCAATGCCGCGGCGGCCGCGAGGGCGCCCTGGCCGTGAATCTCGATCGCGTCGTGGTCGAGGATGGACGCAGGCCGGTCGTGGTGTTCGCGAAACCAGCGGATCAGTCCGGCGCCCACGATCGGGGTCTCCGGGCTTCCCCAGGTGTCACAGGCCCAGTGGACGAGGCCACTGATCGCGTCGCCCAGCGCCACCCCGGCCAGGACACCCAGGGCCAGGATCGGGAGACTCGCCGCCTCGTTCGTCACGAGGGCGCCTACCAGCCAGGTCGTGTGGAGCGTGGCGAAGAGGAGCTCCGCGGCGATCCCGGCGGCGTAGAGGCGGCGGGTGCGACGTCCGCTCACCGCGCCGCGGCGGCGGGCGTTGGGATCTTCCAGGGAAGCGGAGAAGGTCGGTTGCGCGGTGGGCATCATCGCCAGGGCCAGCGCGGATTCTAGCCGGCTGCCGGACCGTGGCCGCCGCGGCTGCCTGCGTGCTGCCGGCTGGCTGCGGCCCGGCCGTTCTCCGGGTTTCACTTCCCGGTTCCCTGGCTTTCCGGCCGGGACGCGGTCGGGTTGCCGGTGACCCCGAGAAGCGTCGCTCAAGCTCGGTCCGCCGGGCACCGACGCGAGATCAGGAGGGAGCGAAGGAGCCGCCATGTCGGAGATCGATCTCGAACGCGGAACCGGTGTGCCCCTGAAGGGCCTCCGCGCGCCGGCCCGCGAGCTCTCGAAAGAGGAGTTCGAGGACCAGCATGGGAGCGCGTTTCTCTTGTTGATGGCCGCGGAACTCGCCATTCCGCGCGGCCCAGCGACGACCGAGGTGCAGCTGCTCGATGACGACCGTCGGCCCGGCGACTCCACCGCGAGCCTCTCGCTCCTGATCTATCCGCTGCACAAGAGCAATCGCTCCCCGGGACATCTGATCACGATCGGGCGCGCCGCGAACAACGACGTGATCGTTCCCGACCTCAGCATCTCGCGGTTCCATGCGTTCGTGAAAGAGGAAGACGGCCAGTGGCCGTTGCGCGACGCAGGCTCTACCAACGGGACGACGGTCAACGGACGCAATGCTCCGCAGCAGGGTCACGGCGAAGCCATGGATTTGAAGGCCGGGGACAGTGTGCGGCTCGGCCAGGTCGAGCTCACCTTCCTCGACCTGCCGGCCTTGCTGGCCTACGTGGCGAAGCTCGATCGCTAGTGCGACCGCGCGGTCAGCCGCGCGCCACCATCGCGACGCCCCAGACGACGAGCGCACAGCCCAACAGCGTCAGCAGGAAACCCGCGCCGCCCAGGAAGAACCAGCGGTGGACCGAGCGGCGCTCGCCGGGAAGCAGGCGCCCATGCAACGAGACCGGGCGCAGCCACCAGCGGGCCGGCAGACACTCGCGTGCGCGGAGCACCGCGGCCAGCCGCCAGTGGTAGACGACGCCCGTCGGCACACCGAGCAGCAGGCCCGCGCCGATGCAGACCGCTCCGGCCTGCATCCAGCCGAGTGCGCTCACGGCGGGACCGAGCCAGCCGAGCAGCGCGAGCAGTGCGACGGCGCCGAAGACGCCCAGGGTTTCGACCACGTGCCTCCTTCGACGCGGGTCGGGAGCGACTTGAACCGCTGACGAGAGGCCTAGAGCCTGTCGATGTCGAGGGGGCGGCCGCGCTCGTCCCAGGCCTGCCACGGCGCGGGAGCGCGGTGGAGCAGGGCCATCTGCAGGAAGAGCCAGCTCATGCCGACGAGTGCCGACGCCTGGCCCACCGCCGGGCCCCCGACGCTCCCGAAATGGCCGGTGCCGGCGAAGAGCGCGACCACACAGGCGAGACCGCCGGCCGCCAGGGCGGCGCCGCGGCGCAGACGGGCCTTCGGAGCCGCCAGGGCCCGGGGCCAGGGGGTGCCGTGCTCGGTGAACACCCGCGACACGTCGCTCGGATCGTGGGCCTCGCGCCGCGAGCGGCGCGCCTCGCGCATCAGCTCTTCGCCACCGCAGTTCGCGCAGAGCTTCACCCGGCGCGCGTGGCGCAAGGCGCAGTACGCGAAGCCGGGCGCGCCCATCAGGCACCAGGCGGCGAGCTCGGCCCGGTCCGATCCCGGCACCCAGGTGTCGGGGACGGCGATGTGGCCGCAGCTCGTGCACAGCATGCGTGCGGATGCTCTCGGCATGGTGGTTCTGACCTCCCGGCCCCCCCGGAGTTCAGAAAGGAGTGGCTCCGGAACGCCGGTTGTGTCAGTCCGGGGGTGCCCTGGGGGGAGGCCGGGTTGCTGGTCTTCCGACGGCTCCATAGTCTTGCCAGCAACTCGGATGCAGCCGGGGCGCCCAAACGCCTGCGGCACAAGGGGGAGATTGGCGTGCAACACCACGTTCGGCGCTGGGCATGGGTGAGCGGACTGCTGTTGGTGGTCGCAACCACCGGCTGCGTCGTGATCGAGGATGGCGAGGTCGGGGTCCAGAAGTCGTTCGGCTCGATCGACGACGAACCGGTCGGGCAGGGCATCGCCTTCCAGATTCCGGTGGCGAGAATCGTCGAGACCTGGAACGTGAAGCTCCAGGAGATCAAGGAGACCGCGCAGGTCCCGTCCTCGGAGGGACTGATCGTCGGACTCGACGCCTCGCTGCTCTTCCAGGTGTCGCCGGACGCAGCGCCCGAGATCCGCAAGACGATCGGCCGGAACTACGTCGACCGCCTGATCGTCCCGTACTTCCGCAACGGCCTGCGCGACGTGGTCAGCGGCTACGAGGTCAAGAACATCTACGCCGAGGAGGGTCGTCGCGAGATCGCCGGCAAGCTCGGCGAGTTCCTGCGCGTGAACCTCGAGTCCCGCGGCATCAAGGTCGTCGACGTCCTGCTGCGCGACGTCAAGCTGCCCCAGCGTTTCCGCGAGAGCATCGAAGCGAAGCTCACCGCCGAACAGAAGGTCCAGCAGAAGACCTTCGAACTCGACCAGGCCCGCAAGGACGCCGAGATCGAGATCGCCCGGGCCGAGGGCGCCGCGAAGGCCCAGGAGATCGTGCGTTCGACGCTCTCGGATTCGTATCTCCAGTACCTCTGGATCAAGACCCTGAACGAGAACCCGAACGTCATCTACGTGGCGACCGAGGCCAACATGCCGATCTTCCGGTCGGTGGGAAGTCGCGGCCGCTGAGCGCCGCGGAAAGGCTTCGGCCGCCCGTAGGCCCGGCCGATGAGCCCAGAGAAGCGCGGGCGACCGCAATCCGGAGGAATCCAGTCCCATGACCACCCAGCCCTTCGACTGCCTCGTGATCGGGGGCGGTCCCGGCGGCTACCACGCGGCGATCCGCGCGCGGCAACTGGGGATGCGCGCCGCTGTCGTGGAGCGCGAGCATCTGGGCGGGATCTGTCTCAACTGGGGCTGCATTCCGACGAAGGCGCTGCTGCGTGCCGCCGAGATCCGCCACTGGCTGTCCGAGGCCTCGGAGTTCGGGATCGAGGTCGGCGAGCTTCGGGTCGACCTGCCGAAGGTGGTCGCGCGATCGCGCAAGGTGGCGAAGCGCCTGAACGCCGGGGTGAAGCACCTGCTCCGCAAGAACGGCGTCGAGGTCTTCGAAGGCCACGCTCGTCTGCAGGGGCCGGGACGCGTCTCGGTCACCCAGCAGGACGGCAGCCTCGAACTGCAGGCGGCCCACATCATCCTCGCGCCGGGCGCCCGGGCGCGGTCGCTGCCGGGGATGGAGCCCGATGGCGATCGCATCTGGACCTACCGCGAAGCGATGGTGCCGACAGCGATGCCGCGATCTCTGTTGATCGTCGGCTCGGGCGCGATCGGCATCGAGTTCGCGAGCTTCTACCGCGACCTCGGCGTCGAGGTCACGGTGGTCGAGATCCTGCCGCGGATCCTGCCCGCGGAAGACGCGGAGGTGTCGGCGTTCGCGCGCAAGGCGTTCGAGCGGCAGGGGATCCAGATCCACACCGAGGCGCGCGTGGCGCACGTCGAGAAGGCCGGTGACGGAGTGCTCGCGCGGGTCGAGACCGAGGGCGGCGAGGCGAAGACCCTCGAAGCCGAGCGCTTGATCGTGGCGGTCGGGATCACCGGGAACGTCGAGGATCTCGGCCTGGACACCACGCGGGTGGTCGTCGACCGCGGTCACATCCAGGTCGACGAGTGGTGTCGGACGGCCGAGCCGGGCATCTACGCGATCGGTGACGTGGCGGGCGCTCCCTACCTCGCCCACAAGGCGAACCACGAGGGCATCCTCTGCGTCGAGAAGATCGCAGGCCAGCCGAGCGCTCATCCGATCGACCGCAGCCAGATCCCGGGCTGCACGTACTCGCGACCCCAGGTCGCGAGCGTCGGCATGACCGAAGAGGAAGCTCGCGCCGACGGACGCGCGCTCAAGGTCGGTCGCTTCCCCTTGCAGGGGAATGGCAAGGCGCTCGCGGTGGGGGATACCCAGGGTTTCGTGAAGACCGTCTTCGACGAGAAGACGGGTGAGCTGCTCGGGGCCCACCTGATCGGTCCCGAGGTCACCGAGATGATCCAGGGCTTCGTCGTGGCGCGCACGCTCGAGACCACCGAAGCCGAGCTGATGCAGACGATCTTCCCTCACCCGACGATCAGCGAGGCGATGCACGAGTCGGTGCTGGACGCCTTCGATCGCGCGATCCACATCTAGCCTCGGACCGCGGGGCGCAGGCCGCGCCGCGAACGAGCGAAGCCAGGATCAGGGGTCGGGCGAGACCGAGACGATGATCTCGGTGGGGCTCAGCGCTCCCGGGCGCGCTCGGATCGCGAGCTCGCGTCCGTCCTTCTCGGCGAGGACCCCGTCGTCGGGGCGCTCGGTGATCTGCCAGTCGGCCTGGGTCAGGGCCTCGCGGTAGAAGCGCAGGATGTCGATCGGGAGGTCGTCGCTCTGGAAGGTGGCGAGCAGGTTCTGGCCGGGGATCTCGAGCGCGGCGTTCGGGACGGCGCCGGGGTAGGTCGGCACGTCGCCCGGGAATCCGCTGGGGACCGAGCCGACGGTCGCGATACCGGGTAGCGGGCGAGGGGTATCGCGTGGCGAAGGCGTCGGTACGGCCGTTGCGACGTCGGGGAGCGAGGGCGGGGGCTCCGCCGTTTCCGGCGCGCCACAGGCCCAGACGCTCGCCAGGCTCAGGCCCATCAGGGCCCGCCAGGTCGCGGCGCGGCGGCTCCGAGGGCGGGTCGCTCGTGACTGGGACCGGGTCTCGGGCATGCACTCTCTCCGACCGGGTGCGCCGAGGGATGGAGGGCGCACCCGGATGTGGCCTCGCGCCCCAGAAAGCTATCCGCTCGGCGGCGCGTTCGCCTCGGCGCTTTCCGGCAGGGCGAGGGTCGGGTCGAACCAGCGGAGCAGCGCGTCGTTCTCGTCGCGGGGGTAGGTATGGGAGAGGTCCGGGATCTCGCGGTAGGTGAGGTCGGCGCCGGCCTTGCGTAGCTCCTCGGCGGCGCCCTGAGCCAGGGACACGGGGAACATCCAGTCGAGGGCGCCGTGCACCAGGTAGATGCGCCGTCCCGCGGCCTGCTCCATGCCGCCGTTCGCGAACAGGTTCGGGTGCAGCACGCCGGCGATCGGAGCGATGGCGGTGTAGGGCGCGTCGGCGCGCAGGCCGGTGAGCAGGCTGAAGGTTCCTCCATCCGACAGGCCCGTGAGCAGGATGCGGCCGCGATCGATCGGCCAGCGTTCGCTCACCCAGTCGATCATGCCTTGGAGCGGGCCGCTGTCGACGTCCGGCCCCATCAGCGACCAGGTGGTGCCCCGCGACGTCGGCGACAAGAGCGCGAACCCGCGGCTGCGCGCCTCGCGCAGCCAGGTCCACAAGAAGCTGCGGCCGTGACCGCTGCCGCCGTGGAGCGCGACGACGAGGGGCAGGGGCGTCTTGCCGTCGTGCCATTCGGGCACGTAGAAGTGAAAGCCGCCGCGTTCGTCGGGACCGTTGTGGGCCTGGTGAAGCCCCACACGGGATTCCGAACGCGGAAAGCCGCGCTCGTGCTCGCGGTCCCAGTAGGCGCCCTCGAGGAAGTAGCGCGATACCGGAACGAGGAGGGGGGCGAGGGGGTAGAGCACCGCCTGGGCGTCGGCATGATCGCGCATGGCGCGCAGCACGGCGGCGATGCCCTCGGTGGGGGAGGGCGGCGCCAACAGACCGCCGAGGGCACGCGACGCGAGCTCGGCCCCTTCGAGGAACTGCGCGTGGAGGTCGGCGATTTCGCCGGCGGGATCGATTTCCAGGAAGCGCGCGGTGGCGTCGCCGAGGGGTGTCGCCAACGGTTCGAGGGCTGCGCGGATCTGGGGAAGTGCTGGCGGGTGCAGGTGACGCATCGCCTGTTCGATGGCGTGCAGCGTTTGCAGGAGCGGCGGTCCGAGTCGGTCCAGCGCTTCCCGAAAGGCGTCGCCCTGCTCCAAGCCGTTCTCCCCGGGGCGCTCGGGTATACTGCGCGCCGTTTCGTTGCAAAGGAGCATAGTTCGCATGTCGCGCCACTTCTGCCTCGTGGGCTTCGCTGGACTCGCCGCCCTGACGCTGGCCTGCGCGAGTCCGCCGCCCCCCGCACCCGGTCCGGACGCGTGGAGCGAGGAGGAGCGCAATTTCTACGCGATGGGCGTGAGCATCGGCGTCCCGCTTCAGGACTACACGCTCTCGCCCGAGGAGCTCGCCCGATTCGTCGAGGGCCTGGAAGCGGCGGTCCAGGAGCAGCCACTGGCGCTCGAGGCCGACCCGGCGCGGATCGCGTCGCTCCAGCAGACCCTGGCCGCGCGAGATCTGGCGGCGGCCGAGCGCGAGCGCGAGAAGAGCGCGCCCTTCGTCGCCGCGGCGGCGCAGGAGCCGGGCGCCGTCACGCGCGAGTCGGGCACTGTGGTGATCTCCCTCGAGCCGGGCGAAGGGGAGAAGCCCACCCTCGATCACTACGTGCGCTTGCACTACCACGCGACCCTGCGCGACGGATCGATCTGGCGCAGTACGCGGGGCGGCGAACCCGAGCACCTGATCGTAGGCACCACCGTGCGGTGTTGGCAGGAAGTTCTGCAGGAAATGGGGGCCGGGGGTCGCGCGGTGGTCGTGTGTCCCGAGCAGACGGCGTTCGGGATGCAGGGCGTGAAGCGCCGGATCCGGGGGGGCGCCGCGCTGCGCTTCGAGATCGACCTCGTTGAAGTCGGGGAGCGCGCGAACGTGCTCACCGACGATCAGCTCTAGCCCGCCCGGAAGCGAGCCGCGGGCTCAACCGGCGCGCCGCTGCGGCGCGGCGGCCGGGGTCTGCCACAAGAGCATCGCCGCGTAGCCTCGCCAGGGTCGCCACGCCTCGGCGCGTTCGGCCAACGCCTTCGGCGACGTGTCGAGGGCCTTGCAGAGGCCGAGGTCGCCGGCCGGAAAGGCGTCGGGTTCGCGCAGGGCGCGGAGCAGGACCAGCTCGGCGGTCCAGGGGCCGATCCCCGGGAGCGCCAGCAGCTGTTCGCGGGTGTGCTCCGGGTCGGCGCCCGGGCCCAGGTCGAGCTGCCCCGCGACGACGGCGCGGGCCACTTCCCGCACCGCGTCGGCGCGCCTCCGCGGCATCCCGATCTCTTCGATCGGCGCGTCGACCAGCGCCTCGGCACACGGGAAGGCGATCGCGACGGCTCCGTCTTCCGAGTCGGCGAGCGGCGGCTCCAGCCGCTCTCCGAACCGCGCGGCCAGGCGTCCGCAGAGCGTCGAGGCGCCGGCGACGGTGATCTGCTGCCCGAGCAGGATGCGCAGCGTCGTTTCGAAGGGATCCCAGGCGCCGGGCACCCGCGGACCGGGCAGGCCGGCCAGGCGCTGGGCCAGGAGCGGGTCGCGTCCGAGATGCTCGGTGATCTCTGCCGGGTCCGCGGCGAGATCGAAGACGTCGCGCGTGCGGTCGGCGATGGTCATCCAGTGGGCCGCATCGCCGGCGTGGAGCTGCACGATCAGGTGCTCGGGGTCGGCCGCGGGCCGGACCTCGATCCGCGCGCGCGCGTCGCCGATCCGGAGCACGCGCTGCAACGCGCCCCGATGGACGCGTTCGACCCCGGGGATCGCGCGTACCGAGAGGTAATCGAGCAGCGCGTGCGCATCGAAGGGTGCGCGTGCACGGAGCCGGATCGTGCCGCTCTCCGAGGGCGTTCCGCGTCCGCGCAGTTCGCGCGGCGGGCGCTCGAAGGCCTGGCGAATCGACTCGTTGAAGCGGCGCACGCTCTTGAAGCCCGCCGCAAAGGCCACCTGGGGCACGGGCCAATCGGTGTCCCGCAGCAGCTGCGCCGCGAAGTGGCTGCGTCGGGTCTGGGCGATCGCGACGGGCGATGCACCGAGGTGTTCGACGAACAGTCGCCGCAGGTGGCGCTCGCCCACGCCCAGGCGGTCGGCCAGGCCGCCCACGCCCTCGCGGTCGAGCAGGCCGTCGGCGATCAGGCGCAGACCGCGCCGCACGGTGGCCGAGGTGCCTTGCCAGGCGGGCGTCCCCGGGGCTGCTTCCGGCCGGCAGCGTCGACAGGGACGAAATCCCGCGGCTTCCGCGGCAGCGGCGCAGGGGAGGAAGAGGCAGTTGTCGCGGCGCGGCGTCCGCGCGGGACAGATGGGCCGGCAGTAGATCCCGGTCGAGCGGACCGCCGTGAAGAAGCGGCCGTCGAAACGCGGATCGCGGGCCTGGAGGGCCCGATAGCAGACGTCCGGCGCGAGCGGCATGACGCCGTTGTAGCGCGGATCGCATGCCGCGATCGGCCGTTTTCGGACCTGGTCGCGGGAAGCGGCGGCCGGGACTCGAGGGCAGCCGCGGAGTGCGCTGCGGCCGCGAGGGGGCTAGCGATCCGCCCGCGGCGCGCGCGGCGAGGGCGGCGAGACGTTGGCGCTCAGCTCCTTCGCCTTGGCCTCGACCAGCGAAACGCTCACGGGGCGTTCCTGGGCGGAGTAGCCCGCCAGGAGCACGCGATCGGCCAACAGGTTGATCAGTCGCGGACAGCCACCCGAGGCGGCGAAGAAGTTGCCACTGCAACCGGGGGCGAAGACGTTGCCGAACTGTCCACCGGCCACCTTGATGCGGTGGTCGAGGTACTGCTCGATCTCGTCTTCGCGGATCGGCTCCACGTGGTGCTCGAGGGCGATGCGCTGACGCAGTGGCGCCATGACCGGCTGGGCCAGGATGTCGCGCAGCTCGGGCTGACCGGTGAGGACGATCTGGAGCAGCTTCTCGGTGTTGGTCTCTAGGTTCGAGAGGAGCCGGACCTGCTCGAGCAGGCCGTCGGCCAGGTTCTGGGCTTCGTCGATGATCAGCACCGTGTTCAGCCCCTGCTCGAGGCGGCGCAGCAGGAACTGATTGAGGGCGATCAGGTAGTCGGCCTTCGTCTCGAAATGGCCGGTGAGCCGGTACTCGGCGGCGATCAGCTTGAACAGGTCGAGACCCGAGAGCTCGGCCGTGTTCATCACCAGCGCCGTCTCGATGTTCGACGGGATCTGGTCGAGGGCGGCGCGCAGGAGCGTGGTCTTGCCGGCCCCGACTTCGCCCGTCAGCAGCAGGAAGCCCTTCCGACGGGTGATCCCGTAGTAGAGCGTCGCAAAGCCCTCCTCGTGGGTTTCCGAGGGCCACAGGAAGCGAGGGTCGGGAGTCAGCGAGAACGCAGGCTCCGCGAGGCCGTAGAACGACTCGTACATCGATGCGCCTTAACGGCAGATTGGGGCTGCGAGGAAAGCCGGAGTGTCCAAACTACCGTATCCCCATGGGGATACGAGCGTCCACAGCCCAAAATTCGCCAAATGCTGTTTGAAAAACGCCGACTTCCCCTTCTTCTTCGCTACGTCCCGGGGGGTATAATGCCGTTAAGTCGCGTCGAAGCAGGGTTCGTCCCTGCGTGAGTGTCCCTCTCCGCGTTTCCCGTAACCAAGTGCGCTCGACGTGCCACTACACGGGGTGACGGCGGGGAAGGTGCGCAGCGGTTGCTGATCCTGCTCCGAACGCTCTGAAGGCTGCCATTCGACGTGTTGAGAGCCCACGCGAAGCTCATTAGTTCGCTCCTGCTGACGATCGACGTCGGCTTCTCCGCGTTGGTGTTTCTGGCGACGGTTTCGCTCCTGGAGGTCACGCATCCCGGCGCCGGGGCCGATACCCGGGCCCTGCTCGTCCCCGGTCTGGTCGCCTGCCTGGCCTGGCCCCTGATCCTCGACCAGTTCGAGCTCTACGGGTCCCAGCGCCGCCGCGACATCATCCAGGTGCTCGAGAGCCTGGTCCTGGCCGGCGCGCTTTCCACGGTGCTCGTCGCGACGGCGGTGGCCCTCTCTGCCACGCCGGTCGCCTGGACCTTCCCGCTCGCCTTCGGCACCGGTCAGTTCCTCGTGCTCGGCACGATTCGCGTGATCGGAATGGCGCTGGTGCGCGCCTTCCGCGCCCGCGGTCACAACACCCGCTACGTCCTCGTGGTGGGTTCGGGGAAGCGCGCCCATTCGGTGCTCCAGGTGCTCGAGCGCCACCGCGAATGGGGTCTCTCGGTGGTGGGCTTCCTCGACGACGGGGATGTGCCGCACGATCCGCGGATTCCCCAGGATCGCATCCGCAAGCTGATCCACCTGCCGCAGATCCTGAAGCAGCAGGTGATCGACGAAGTGATCGTGGCCTGCCCGCGCTCGATGCTGGGCGACATCGGCCCGGTGGTCAGCACCTGCGCCAGCGCCGGCGTGCCGATGACCGTGCTTTCGGATCTCTTCGGCGACTACCTGCCGCCGCCGCGGGTCACCCGCTTCGGCTCGCTCGCCGCCCTGAGCTTCGCGCCCGTCCATCACAGCCGCTCGCTGCTCGCGCTGAAGCGCGTGATCGACGTCGTCGGTTCGGGAGCCGCCCTCATCGTGTCGGCGCCGATCATCGGCTTGGCCGCGATCGCCATCAAGGCGACCTCGCCGGGGCCGGTGATCTTCCGTCAGGTGCGCTGTGGCCAGTACGGCCGGCCGTTCTCGATGTGCAAGCTCCGCACGATGTACGTCGACGCCGAGGAGCGTCTGGCCGAGCTGATGAAGAAGAACGAGATGAAGGGACCCGTCTTCAAGATGCGCGACGATCCGCGGATCACGAAGGTGGGCCGCATCCTGCGTCGCCTGAGTCTCGACGAGCTGCCCCAGTTCTGGAACGTGCTGCGCGGCGACATGAGCCTGGTGGGCCCGCGGCCGCCGCTGCCCCACGAGGTCCTCGAGTACGAGACCTTCGACCGGCGCCGACTCTCGATGCGCCCCGGTATCACCTGTCTGTGGCAGGTGGGCGGCCGCAACAACATCGACTTCGAGGGCTGGGTGAAACTCGACCTCGAGTACATCGACACCTGGTCGATCACCAACGACATCAAGATCCTGCTCCGCACGATCCCCGCGATCGTGCGCGGCACGGGGATGTAGCCCGGCGCCAGGCCTGCGATAGGCTCCCCGCCCATGAGCAGTGAAGGGGAGCGCGGTCGCATCGCGGCCGTCTGGTGGATAGCGCTGGTGGTGGTCGGCGCCCTCGGTTGCAGCGAGGTCGACCGGACCCGCTGGAGTGCGCGTTTCGGTGATGCCGAGGCCCAGCTCTCGCTGGGCAAGGCCTACGCGCGCGGCGCCGGGGTCGACGCGGACGGCGCCGAGGCCGTGCGTTGGCTCGGCGAAGCGGCGGCCCAGGGTTCGCCCGAGGCCGCGGCCGAGCTGGCCGAGCTCTACTCGGCCGGCACCCTGATCGCGGCGGATCCGACCGAGGCGCTGCGCTGGTACGAGCAGGCAGCCGAATCGGCGGGTCCCGAGGAACACTTTGCGCTCGGCAACCGCTTGATGGCGGGCGAGGGCGTGATCGCCGACCCGCGTCGGGCGATCGAGTGGTGGACGCGCGCGGCCGATGCCGGGTTTCTCGATGCCCAGGTGGTCCTGGGTGCGGCCTATCTCGAAGGGACCGGCGTGCTGCGCGACTTCGGCAGGGCGGCGAAGTACTTCGAGGGCGCGGCGAAGGCTGGCAATCCCGCGGCCCAGAATCGTCTCGGCCTCCTCTACACCAACGACTACGGGCCGGCGCGCGATTACGCCGTCGCCTACCGCTGGTTCGAAGCGGCGGCTGCCCAGGGACACGCGGAAGGCCAGCTCAATCTTGCGACGATGCACCTGAACGGCCTCGGGGACGGAGCCAACCGGGAAGACGGGATCCGTTGGCTCCGCTCGGCGGCCGACACGGGAAGCCCGGTGGCCCAGCTCCGGCTGGCGACCTCCCTCGAGAAGGGCGACGGACTCGACGCCAATCTCGTGGATGCGCAGCGCTGGTACACCGCCGCCGCTGAGAACGGCCAGGGCAAGGCGGCGTTCCGGCTGGCCGAGGGGATCGAGGAAGGCACCTTCCCGAGCGCCGGCGACGGGGACGCGAAGACCTGGCTCGAGAAGGCGGCCGAGCTGGGGCATCCGCCCGCGCAGGTCGAGCTCGGCAAACGCCTCCTCGAAGGCACCGGGATGGAAGAGGACCACGCGGAGGCGTTCCGCTGGACCTACGAGGCGGCGACGGGTGGCAATCCGGAGGCGCAGAACCGACTGGGTGCGATGTACGACCGCGGCTACGGAGTCGACCGCAGCAGCGAAGAGGCGGTGCGCTGGTTCAAGCTCGCCGCCGAGCGCGGCTATCTCGACGCGCACACCAACCTGGCACTGGCATACCTGGGCGGCGATGGCGTCGAGCGGGACGTCGCCCGCGGTGTCCAGTTGCTCGAGGCGGCCGCCGAGCGAGGACAGCGCGATGCCGCATTCCTGTTGGCGAAGCGTTACCGGCTCGGCGACGGCGTCGAGCGCGATCCCGATGCCGCGGTCCGCTGGATGCGGAAAGCCGCCCAGCGCGGCTTGCCCCGGGCGCAGGCCGATCTGGGTTCGTGGTACGCGACGGGGAAGGGCGTCGACCGAGACGATGCGAGGGCACTCGCCTGGTTCACGCTCGCGCTCGAATCCGGTCTCAAGGGCATGGAGCGGCCGCATTCGCGTCTCCAGCGCCGCATGACGCCGGAGCAGCGACAGCGCGCCCAACGGCTCCTCACCCAGCTACGTGGCGAGCTCGCGGAGCAGGGTTGAACCAGCCCTAGGCGAGTTCTTCCGCCTCGTCCTCGTCGACTTCGCTGGCCCGCACCGGATGCGGTGCGTACTCGGTGCCGTCGTTCCAACCGTCGATGCTCGCGGCCTGCGCCATCCAGGACTTCGCGAGGTCGTCGTCCACCAGGACGCCACTGCCGTCGAACCCCTCGGTCACGGCATCCCAGAGGTCCTGTCCGCCGTTCTCCCACCAGGTGCGCGAGGCGAATTCGAAGTCGATGGCCAGCTTCTTCACGGGGCTCCTCAACCTGCGACGTAGCGGAGCGTGCCGTGGCCGTCTTCGGTGCGATCGGCTTCGCCCGCGATGCGCAGGTGCTCCAGGTGGGCGTAGGTCTCGCTGTCTGCCATCGGTCCCCAGCTCCGCTCCCTGAAGAGTCGGCGAGTGAACGCCTCCACGGTTTCGGGGATCCCGAAGTCCCGCGAAATCGAGCGCACCTTCTCGAGGCGCTCCTCGTGGTGGCGCTTGATCGCTTCGGTCCGGGCCGGAAGATCCTCGAAGGGGTGACCGTGGGCCGGCAGCACCTGCTCGATCCCGTGGATCTCGGCCACCCGGTCCAGGCTGTAGAAGAACGAAGCGAGCGGGTCGGGCGAGCTGCTGATTCCCGAGATGTGGGGCGTGATCGTGGGCAGGACATGGTCGCCCGCCAACAGGACGCCCGACTCGGGGTCGTGGAGACAGATGTGATCGCCGGTGTGGCCCGGCGTGTGGGTGACGAACCATTCGCGGTTGCCGAGCTGGAGGACGTCGCCGTGCTCGACGGGGGCGGTGATGGTCGGTACGAAGGATTTCCCCAACCAGCGGGCGAAGCGCCAGCGGACGCGGAACCAGAACGGCGGCGCAGGGCGTTCACCACCCCAGGGCGTACGGCCGCGTGTCCGCGAGCGTTCGAGGATGGCCTGAGCGTCTTCGATCGCGTTCTGCAGGGTCTCGGGGAGGGTCTCCTCGTCGTCGGGGTCGCCGTGTGCGTGGCGATGGTGAGCGGCGAGGTCGTCCACCGAGACCTCGGGCGCTTCGACGGTGGAGAGCGGGCCGAACTGGAAGCGATGGTGGCCGACGACGCGGGCTCCCGTCTCCTTTGCGAGTCGTGCGGCGCCGCCGAAGTGGTCGGGGTGGGAGTGGGTGACGATCACGGTGTGGACGTGGCGCGTCGCGAACCCGGCTTGTTTCAGCCGTTCGGTCAGCACTTTCGCGGTGCCCGGCCCGGGCAGGCCGGGGTCGACGACCGCGACCCCGTCGGCGTCGGGGATGGCGTAGCAGTTCACGTGGCCCAGACCCGGCAGCCGGATCGGGAGCTCGAGCCGCAGCACGCCGCCCGGCAGCTCGGTGATCGTGTCGCGCGCGGGCTCTTGCTCTTGCCGTTTCGCCATGACGTCCACACTAGACGATCCCCCGGGGTCGCGCCGAGGGCGGTCCGGGAAAGTGGGGCTGGAAAACCGAGTCTCAAGCGGGGCTTGCACCCACCCGATGCACACCAGAGCGCCTTCCTGCGCCGAGGACCCCGGTGTCGTCGCCCATCGAGATTCCCCACAGCCCCTGGACGACGGCGCTCGTACTGGCGATCGCGCCGATCCTCTATCTCGCCTGGCGGACGCTGCGTCGCGGGGAGTTCCCCTCCAGCGCGGTGGCGGTGGCCACACCCGGCCTCGCTCTCGCGTTCTGGCTCGTCGGATGTCACACGATCGGGTACGCGTCGGGCTCGTTCCGCTGGGGTCTCTGGCTCGGAACCACGCTTCCCGCGCTGCTCGGCTGCGCGCTCTACGCCGCGTCCTGGAGGGGCCGACGTCCGGAGCGGATTCTTCCGCGTCTGACCCTCGACGCGGACACGCGCTGGATGCTGCTCGGCGCCGGCGTCACCACCGCTCTGGTCTCGCCCTTCGCGTTCGGATGGATGTTTCACGACGAGGTGTACCTCCAAGGGCATCAGGCGATCGCGGCTCAGATCCAGAACGGGATCTACCCACCGCGCAATCTCTCCTTCGGTGAGGTCGAGCTCCGTTACCACTACGGCTTCAACACCTGGACGGCGGCGATCGGGGCGGTGCTGCGCGTACCGATTCCGCTCGCGATCGATCTCGCGACCCTCGTCAGCTGGTTTCTGTGCTGGTGCCTCGTCTGGCGGCTCGGCCAACGTCTGGCGGGTGTTCGCCTCGGCGCCGTCGCCGCTCCGCTCGTGCTCTTCTCGGGTGGCATCCCGGCGCTCTGCGACACGGCGGTTCCCGATTGCACCTACTGCCCGGGCGTCAGCTGGTGTGGGGTCGACGGTGCGCTGATCAATCCACCGGTGCTGTCCTACTTCTTTCAGCACCCGTGGACGCTGGGACTGCCTCTCGGTCTCACGGCCGTACTGCTCTACGGCTCGCGTCCTCGCGTGACGGCGGCGTACTTCGTGGCGACCGGCGGCCTGCTGCTCGCGTTGGCATGGTCCCAGTTCGTGTTCTTCCTGTGCACGCTGGGTGCCCTGTGGGCCGCAGAGGCGTGGACCCGGGCTCCCGATCGCGGTCGTGCCTGGTGGGGCGCGACGTCGACCGCAGGAATTGTCCTGGCCTTGGCTTCGGTGACGGGCGCCTGGTTCGCCCGCGGCGCCGGGGAGGGGCTCGGCGTCGTCTTCTCGCCGGGCGTCACCGAGACTGCGGGCGGCACGCTGCGCTGGCTCCTGGCCACCCACGGCGTCGTGCTGCTCGGTGGCTGGTCGGGCTTCCGGCACCACCCCGACCGATCGGCGCCCGTGGCCATCTGGGTCCTCGGCAGTCTCGCCGTGGTGATGCTCTTCGCGCACGCGCACACCTGGGACATCGTGAAGTTCTCGCTCGTCGCACAGCTGGGGCTGACACTCGGCCTCGGCGTGACGTTGGTGCACTGGGTGAATACGAGCCGGGAGCGCTGGCGCGTGATGGCGGCGGCGGCCGTGTGTCTCCTGTGTGTGGGGTCGTCCCTCAGCTTCGGCTGGGCCCTGTTCCAGGCGGGCGATACCGAGCTTCGCTTCCCACGACACGCGAAGGTGTTGTCGGAGCACGACGCGGCCGCGGTCAGCTGGTTGCGGCCCCGCGTGGCGCCGGGGGAGCTGGTCGTCCGCACGGCGCTCGATGCGGCGCTGGGCTACGCCCAATGGGGCGGGCTCCCGCAGGTCTGGATGGACGGACAGCTGGCGCGGGTGCGCGCCTTCGGAATCACGACGGATCGCATCGCGCAGCGGCAGCGCCTGCTGGTCTCCTGGCCGGCCCAGATGGCGCCCTATGCGGCGGAATCGGTGCGCTGGTTGGTGCTGGGCCCCAATGACGCGCGTCTTCTCGCCCACACGCGCGCTTGGGAAGCCGAGGGGCGGGCGCGGGAACGCGCCCGGTTCGGAGCGCTTCGGGTCTTCGAAATCGCGCCCGAAGCGTTCAGCGAGCCTGCGCCGCCGCTCCACGTCGCGGCTGGCGTCGCGCCTCCTGCTCGAGGCCGGTGATCACCGAAGCCGCGGCCGGCGGCGAGAGCGAGCGCGCGATCGAAGCGGCGCGTCGCGCAATGGCCGGTGCGGGACGTGCGCTCAGGAGTTGGGCCAGGGCATCGAGGGTCGCCGCGGCGACGTCGCGTCGATCCGTCTTCCACAGGAGTTCGGCGCGCAGCAGCAGGTGTCGCGGCAGGTAGTCGCGCGGCAGCATCTCGTTCACGAGGGTGAGGGCCTCCTCGAGTCGCGCCGGCTCGCCACTCGCGAAGCGCCAGCGCGCTCGCAGTTCGTTGGCTTCGCGGTAGAGGAGGTCGCCCGGACGCCAGGTCGCGAGATCGTCGTCGAGCGCGCGTAGCTCGTTCCAGCTGCCGGGCGGCAGGCGCCGACCCAATGCGACGCTTCGGGCGGCTGCCGGCAGACCGCCGAGGTCGGCCTCCGGATCGACCAGCGCGAGACCGGTCGCCGCGTCCCGGTTCGTCGGGTCGGCGGCGAGCGCCTGCCGAAACAGCGCGGCGGCGCGCTGGGGTTGCCGGTTCTCGAAGAGCAGCCAGCCCAACATCAGCGCCTGCGTTCCGGAATCCGCCACCTCGGCGAGCTGCTTCACGCGTTGGGTGGTTCCCATCCGCCACATGCGTCGGGTCAGGACCGCGAGGTCGAGGTCGTCGAGGTGGTGGACGAGCGAGGGCGGCGAGTCCACCAGTTCGGAGATCCAGGCCCGGGAGCCGTTGCGCACCGGGTGGTTCGACATGGCGAGTCGGTTGTGATCGTCGCTGTTGATCGGAGCGCCCGCCGCGAGTTCGCGCGTCTTGGCTTCGTCCGCGATCAGCGCGGCCAGCACGTCCTCGGTCCGGTGGATGCCCTCCTCGGCAAAGCTCTCGGGCGCGGCTGCGATCGCGCGCGGCACGGACGCCTTCCAGTCGAACGGGGCCTGGGACGAGACCATGACCAGGGCGCCCTGCACCCAGAAGGTCTGGACGTGGGTGAAGACGTCCTGGAGCGCGGCGAGCAGGCTCCCGATCCGCGGGGCGTCCACGAATGCGCTGCCGATCCACTGGACGAAGACGCCGTCCTCGGTGAGGCGCGAGTCCACGAGTTGGAAGAACTCACGCGTGTAGAGGTGAGACGCGCCCGAGGTCCAGGGGTGGCTGGGCTGCGAGACGATCGCGTCGTAGCGGCGGTCGGCCAGGATCAAGGCGCCGCGCGCGTCGCCGACCCGGAGCGAGATGCGCGGTTCGCCGAGCGGGTCGCCCCCCTCACGCCCGGGCAACGAGCGGTTCGCCACGACCACCTCGGGCTCGAGCTCGATGACCTCGACGTTCGACACCTGCGCACTCACCGCGTTGACGGTGATGCCCCCCCCGAGTCCGATGATCAGCATGTCGCTGGCGTTGGGACGCGCGAGGACCGGGAGCATCGAGAGCCAACGCGCGGCCGTCAGATTGCGGGGATAGCCGGTGGGAGCGACCAGCGACTCGGGGAGCCCGTTCGTGGCCAGGCGCCAGCGCTCCCCCGTCTGGACCACGGAGACGGTGGCCGAGCGTCCGACGCCCAGGTAGCTGAACTCGCCGTCGAAGTGGCTCCCGAAGGGCGAATGGCGCAAGAGCGAATCGGGACGCGGTGCGCCGATCAGGGTGAGAGCGACGGCGACGGCGACGGCCGCGCCGGCGAGCAACGGGCGACGGGGGGCGACGAAGAGGGCCGCGAGTCCGGCGAGCACGAGACTGGCGGTCGCGCCCGCCATCAACGTCCCCTCGAGGCCGAGCCAGGGGAGCAGCACGTAGCCCGTGCCGACCGCACCGAAGATCGATCCGACAGTGTTCCACGCGTAGACGCGGGCGCTCGATGCGGTGGCTTCCTCGGCGTTGCGGGCCAGCAGTCGAACGGCGAATGGGAAGGTCGTGCCGATGCACAGGGTGAGGGGCATCAGCGAGAGCAGCGAGACGAGCGCGCCCGGGCCGAGCGAGTTCACGTTGGCACCGAGTGCCGAGGCCAGCTCGGGGAGGCGGTCGGCCGCCAGGAAGCCGAGCCAGGCCAGGCTGGCGGTGAGGAGCTGGGCGAGCACGAAGCCGAGGCCGGCGGCGCGCTGGGTCTTGGCGAAGCGCGACGCGAAGGCGCTGCCGAGCGCGATGCCGGCCAGGAAACTCGCGAGCATCGTCGAGAAGGCGGCGGTGCTGGCGCCCAGGATGTGGCCGAGCATGCGGAACCAGAGCACTTCGTACGCGAAGGACACGGCACCCGAGACGGCGATCAGCGGCAGGATCCAGGGCAGGCCGCCCGTACGCACGGGGGCGGGCGCGTCGTGGGAGGGTGCCGCGCGCGAGAGCAGGGCGGCCGCCGCGAACACGAGCGCGTTGATGCCGGCACCGATCCAGACCGTGTGACGCAGGCCGAAGGCGGGCAGCAGCACGAAGGCCGCGGCCAGGGTGCCTCCGATCGCGCCCAGGGTGTTCGTCGCATAGAGGATGCCGACCCGAGGTCCGATCTGGTCGTCGCGCGTCACGGCATGCCGCGCCAGAAGAGGGAGGGTGGCTCCCATCAGTGCCGTGCACGGCACCAGGACGAGAAAGGTCCCGAAGAGATGGAAGGCGTGGGTGGCCCAGCCGAGCGTCTCGGGGAGGGCTTCCAGGCCGCCCAGCCAGCCGAGGTAGACGCCCCGGATCGCCCGAATCGCGGTCGGGACCGCCAGCGCCCACAGGGCGATCGCGAGCTCGAGTACCCCGTAGACCCAGATGGGCCGCCGAATGCGCGGAGCCCAGCGCGCAGCGAGCGCGGCGCCGAGGGCGAGGCCACCCATGTAGGCCGCGAGCACGGCCACCACGGCCAGCTCCGAGGTGCCGAAGACGAAGGCGAACTCCCGGCTCCAGACCGTCTCGTAGAGCAGCGCCGAGAATCCGGAGAGGAAGAAGCACGTCAGCAGAAGCGCGAACAACATGGGGGGGCGATTCTAACTGATCGGACTGCCTGGATTTTCCGGAATCCACGCGGTCCCGGAGCCACCCGGAATCGGGCCTCGCGAGCGGGTCGGATCCCCTAGGGGCATGGGCGCTGGGCGCGGGCGGACGGGCCTAGCGCGGGCGGTTCGCGGCGCGCAGTGCCTCGACGATCCCGGGGTCGGGAGGCGGACCGAGGAGCCGGGCCAGCCGCAACGCGGGCGTGGCCAACCGGGCGTTGGGGCGGCCGCCCAGCTTGTCGGCCAGGGCGTCCAAGGAGTACCAGCCCAGGCGCTGCCGGCCGAGCTCGTAGCCGAGCCGGGCCCGCATCAGCAGCGAGCGGCTCTCGTAGCGGCGCTGGAGGCGCCGATCCAGCAGCCGAAGCGCTTCCGCGTGGTCGTCCGCGTCCCCGATCTCGATGCGCCACCGGACGCGCAGCTCCGCCGCTTCGGGATACCAGACGTCTCCGGGCTTCCAGAGCGCGAGGCTGGTGTCGAGGTCGCGTACGGCCTCCCAGCTCTCGCGTTCCTGGCGCTTCGCCGAGATCAGGTCGCGCAGTTGCGGCGACAGCCCCTCGACGGTCGGGTCGCGACGCACGAAGGCGAGGGCATCGCGGGCCTCCGCGAGGGTGGCGTCGAACTGGGTGGCCGCCTCGAACTCGCGCAT
This sequence comes from Myxococcota bacterium, assembly GCA_039030075.1. Classification (NCBI taxonomy): domain Bacteria; kingdom Pseudomonadati; phylum Myxococcota; species Myxococcota bacterium. The sequence goes on from JBCCEW010000015.1 coordinate 63,996, forward strand.
CGCCTCGGCGGGACGGCCGGCTTCGAGCGCGAACCAACCGCGTACCAGCGCCGCCGGACCCGGCGGGAGCGTGGCGGCGAGCCGTTTCAGACGCACGGGGGTCTGCCCGAACAGGCGCCGGGTCAGCGCGACCAGGTCGTAGTCGGTCGCGATGGCCGGGAGCGGATCGAGGGGCTGGAGGAGCGGGCGCAGGCGTTGACGGCCTCCGCCATAGACGAGGGTGCTCGCGGTGGCGAGCAGATTCCAGTCGTCGGTGGTGAGCTGGGCGCCCTCCGCAGCGGCGCGGCTGCCTTCGATGTCGAGCACCCGGGCCGGCAGCAGGTCTTCGATGCGATCGAGGCCTTCGCGTGAATAGTCGTCCGGGTTGGCCGCGATCACCTGGGGCGCGACCTCGGTGATGTCGAAGGGAGCGGGCGACGCCATCAGGACGACCGCGCCACCGGCGGGCATGTACACCTCGACGTGGCCGAACACGGCCACGAGCGACGCGACGAGCGAGCGCAGCTGGTTCGGGTCGACGAAGCTCCCCCCGATCCACTGCACGAACATGCCGTCGTCGGAGAGTCGGGCTCGGACCAGTTCGAAGAAGTCCTTCGTGTACAGATGGGACGCGCCGGACGTCCACGGGTGGCTCGGCTGGGAGACGATCGCGTCGAAGGTCTTGTCCGCGAGGATCAGAGCCCCCCGCGCGTCGGTGAGTCGCAGAGAGACCCGGGGATCCTCGAGCGGGTGGCCGTCGCTGCGCTCGGGTACCGAGCGATTCGCGGCCGCGACTTCGGGCTCGAGTTCGATGACGTCGACCGAACGGACCTGTTGGGGGACCGCGCCGACGGTCACGCCGCCGCCGAGCCCGATGATCAGCATGTCCTCGATGTCCGGCCGCGCGAGGGTCGGCAGCAGCGACAGCCAACGCGCCGCCAGCGCGCCGTTGGGATAGCCGGGCGGGGTGATGATCGACTCGGGCAGGCCGTTCGTGGAGAGACGCCAGCTGACACCCTGGTCGACCAGCGCGACGGTCGCGGAACGGCCGACCGCGAAGTAGTGGAAGTCGCCATCGGCGACGCCACCGCCCATCGGCGAAGAGCGGATCAGCGCTTCGGGGCGCGGCGGCGCGGCGAGGAGCAGGACGAGGAACGCCGCACCGGCGAGGTTGGCGAGGGGCACGCGTCGCGGCGTTTCCCAGAGCGCGGCGATCGCGGCGAGAGCCAGGTTCGTCGCGGCCCCGGCGACCAGCGTGCCTTCGAGACCCAGCCAGGGCAGGAGCCAGTATCCGGTGCCGACCGCGCCGATGATCGACCCCACCGTGTTCCACGCGTAGACCCGCGCACTCGACGCCGACGCATCCTCCGCATCCTTCGCGAGCAGCCGGACGGCGAAGGGGAAGGTGGCACCGACGCAGAGCGTGAGTGGCAGCAACGCCCCCATCGATACGACCGCACCGGCCCCGAGATTGTTGAGGCTCGCGCCGAGACCACGCGCGAGCTCCGGTAGCCACGCTGCGCCGTGGAAACCGAGCCAGGCGAGGGTGGCGGTGGCGAGCTGAGCCACGACGAAACCGTTGCGGGCCGCGGCGTGGGTGCGGGCCCAGCGCGAGGCGACGGCCGACCCGAGCGCGATACCGGCGAGGAAGCTGGCGAGCATGGTCGAGAACGCCGCGGTGCTGCCGCCCACCACGTGTCCCAGCAGGCGGAACCACAGGACTTCGTAGCCGAACGACACGGCGCCCGAGACGAGAATCAGCGGGAGGATCCACGGCAACCCGGTACTGCGTACGGCGACGGGGCCGCCCTCGTTCGGGGCCTGCCGTGCCAGGCCGGCGGCCGCGAGGAAGACCAGACCGTTGATGATGGCGCCGATGTACACCGTGTTGCGGAGGCCGACGGCGGGCAGCAGGACGAAGGCCGCCGTGAGCGTCCCGGCGATCGCGCCGAAGGTGTTGATCGCGTAGAGCAGGCCGATGCGAGGACCCACCTGCTCGTTCTTGGTGACGGCATGGCGCGCCAGGAGCGGCAACGTGGCGCCCATCAGTGCCGTGCACGGAACCAGCACCAGGAACGCACCGAAGAGGTGGAAGGCGTGGGTGGAGAGTCCCAGGGTTTCCGGCAGCACGTCGAGGCCGCCGAGCCATCCCAGATACAGCGTTCGCAGGCCCCTGATGAGCCAGGGAACGGCAAGCGCCCAGAGCGCGATGCCGAGCTCGATCACGCCGTAGGCCAGCACTGGGCGTCGCACGCGGTGGGCCCAGCGGCTGGCGACGGCGGCACCCAGGGCGAGGCCACCCATGTAGGCCGCGAGCACCGCGACCACGGCCAGCTCCGACGTGCCGAACACGAAGGCGAACTCTCGAGACCAGGCGGTCTCGTAGAGCAGGGCGGAGAACCCGGACAGGAAGAAGCAGACGAGGAGGTACGCGAAGATCATCTGGATCGCGGAGTCGCGGGGGCGTGGCGGATTCGCGCCGCTTTACGGGCCCCGGTGCGGGACGCTTCGCGCTCGGTCGCGGGCGAGCAATCTAGCATACGCAGACCCTCGACATGGGACGCGAGAAGGGCGTTTGGCACGGCTTCTGGAGCTGCACGTCTATGTTAGGGTCCCCGGCCCGGGAGACCGCGCGCGCAATGTGGCGAAGCTGGCTGATTCATGGGTTGTTCTTCGTCTCCGGGGCCAGCGGACTGATCTACGAGGTGGTTTGGGTCCGCGAGTTCGGCGTGCTCTTCGGCAGCACGGTGTACTCGGCAGCGTTGGTGACCGCGCTCTACATGTCCGGTCTCGGTGTCGGCGGGTACCTGGCAGGCCGCTGGGCGGATCGCCGCTTCCGCACGGCGCCCACGGCTCCGCTTCGCTCCTACGCGCATTTCGAGTTCGCCATCGCGGGCTGGGCGCTCCTGTTGATTCCTGCGCTGCCCTGGGTGGCCCAGTGGTCCGCCGGCGTCGCGAGCTACGAACCCGACGCCTCGGGTTGGTATGTGTTGGCCAGCTCCGGATCCCTGGCCCGGTACGGCGCGGCCGCGCTGCTGCTGGCGCCGATCAGCCTGCTGCTTGGCGGCACCCTGACCTTGTTGATTCGATTCCTGGTGGGCCAGGACGTTGCGGGGGTCGGGGGGCACGTCGGTCGGCTGTACGCGGTGAACACGGCCGGCGCGGCCTTGGGCTGCCTCTCGACCGACACCTGGCTCGTCCCGGTGCTCGGCTTGTCGTGGACCCAGGGCGTGGCCGTCGGGGGCAACCTGTTCGCGGCGTTCGGGGCATTGTGGTTGGCGCGGTCGCTCGCGGGGACGCCTCTCCCGAGGCCGGCGACCTCGTTGCCGGGAGATCCCCCGCGGCTCGGGGGACTGGCGGGGGTCGTCGCGCTGAGCGGCTTTCTCGCGATGGCGATGCAGATCGTCTGGTTTCGTCACCTGATCTCGATCTACGGCGCGAGTCGCGAGGTCTTCTCGATCCTGTTGACCGCGATCCTGTGCGGAATCTGGGTCGGATCCTGGCTCGGGGGCGAGGCGGCCCGGCGCTGGCGACGCCCCGGGGCGATCTACGCGATCTGCGTCGCGGGCTTCGTCGCCACCACCCTGGTCGCGCTCGGTTGGGCCAGCGTCGGGTCCGGGAGCGATTTCTCAGCAGAGGTCGCCGGTGCGAAGCCTTCGTGGTGGACGGTCTACGGCGTCATGATCACGGACGTCGGCTGGAGCGTCGTCATTCCCGCCGCCTTCTCGGGCGCGGTCTTTCCCGTGGCGAATGCGCTCGCGCAACGCGACGCGGGGCGGGTCGGCGCGCACGCTGGGCTTCTCTATCTGTGCAACACGCTCGGGGGCGTGGCGGGATCCCTGTTGGCGGGTTTCGTCCTGCTGCCCAGCTGGGGGGTGCAGGGCACGACGACCGTGGTCGTGGTGACGGCGCTCGCCGCGCTGGTGCTCCTCGGTGCGACCACCCGGCGCTCCGGTGGGCTGGGTGTGGTGGGTGCGGCCGGCGTTGGCGTCGGCATCGCGCTGGTGGCCTGGTCGACCTTGCCCGCGGACCACCTGCTGCTGCGCTCGCTCCCCGAGCGACTCCGGCAGGACGCCCAGCAGATCCTGGCGGCACGCGAGGGCGTCAACGAGACGATCGCGGTCACCGAGCGCGACGGCTATTGGCTCGAGCTCGTGACGAACGGGTACAACATGTCCGCGACGACGGTCGCGGCCCAGCGCTACATGCGTGCCTTCTCGCACCTGCCCGCGCTCGTCGGTGACGTGCGCACGGCGATGGTGATGTGCTTCGGCGTGGGCAACACGACCCACGCCCTCCTGCTCCACGAGGGCGTGGAGCGCGTCGATGTCGTCGATCTCTCGCGGGACGTGCTGGAACACGCGCGCTACTTCGCCCCGGTCAACGGAGAGCCCCTGGCGGATCCGCGGGTTCGGGTGCACGTCAACGATGCGCGTCATCACCTGCGCATGGCCGCGCCCGACACCTACGATCTCGTGACGGGTGAGCCGCCGCCGCTGCGACACGCCGGCATCGTCAACCTCTACACCCACGAGTTCTTCATCCTCGCGCGGCGCGCGCTGCGCGAGGGCGGGATGCTCAGCTACTGGCTGCCGATCGCCCAGCTCGACGAGGCCGTGGCGGTGGCGATCGCGGCTGCGTTCGTCGACGTGTTTCCCGAGTCGGTGCTCGTCGCAGGTCATGGGCAGCACCTGCTCCTGTTGGGGCGCAAGGACCAGCCGATCGTCCTCGACCCCGAGCGGGTCGCGACGGCGCTCGCCGAGCAACCGCGGGTGCGGGAGGACCTGCGCGCGATCTCCCTCGCGACGCCGGGGGAACTCTTCGGTGCTCTGCTGGCCGACGGGGAGGGGTTGCGCCGGGCCACCGACGGCGCGACGCCCCTGCGCGACGACCACCCGATCCTCGAGTACGGGCATCGCGAGTTCGGGGACGGTGTGGCCCGTGATCCGCTCTTCCCGGTGCCCGAGGTCGCGGCCTGGTGCCCAGGCTGCGCTTCCTTGCCCGAGCGGGATCAGCAGGAGATCCGCGGGCACCGCGAAATCCTGCGGCGCTTCTTCCTGCGCGGCGCCTTCCTGGGGAACCCGCGGCGCTTCGGCAACGATCCCCTCACGCCCGACGCGCTGCGCGCACTCACCCAGAGCTTCTACTTGCAGAACCTGCTGGCGCGGGCCCCGGCAGCCCAGCGGCGTGCGCGTACCGAGTTGCGCCACGGTCGGGCCGACGCCGCGCGCGCCGATCTCGAGGGTTTGTTGGTCTCCCAACCCGGGCGTCACCTCGCGCGGGTCGACCTGGCGGCGAGCTGGCTCGCCTTGGGCGAACCCGAGAAGGCACGCCGCGAGCTCGCGTGGGTGCTCGAGCGCGTGCCGGATCACACCGCCGCGCTGGGGCTCTGGCACCAGGCCGGCTTCGCGCCGATCTCGGCGGGGGCGTCGTCTATACTGCGCCCGTGATGCCCCGGTGGCAGCAGTTCTTCTTCGGCCTCGGCCTGGCGGTGTGGATCGGGGTCTGGGGGCTCGGCCTGACCACCGCCTGGCAGAGCGACCAGCGGCTGCCCGCGCTCTGGGTGGACGAGGGGCGCGACGTGGCCGCCGCCAGCGAACGCGGCGATTGGGGCGAAGCTTCCGAGCGTTCGCGGATCCGCTGGGTCCTGCATGGGCGCGCCGATGCGCTCCTGCAGGAGTCGAACGATCTCGCCGTGCGCGCGCGCGACCCCGAGCTGGGCGTCGCGGCACTGCGCCACGTACTCGCGCTCCGGCCCTACGCACACGGGGCGCGTCTCCAGCTCGCCGGGGCGCTGTCTCAACAGGGTCGACGCGAAGAGGCGATCGCCGAGCTGCGCTGGATCCTCGCGGTCGACCCCAACCACCCGGGCGCGCGCCGCATGCTGGCGGGCTTTCGGAGAGGCCGCGGATGAGCGCGCTCTCGACCCAGGAGCGCTGGCTCGGGCGCTCCTTCGTGCACCCCGCGTACGACCTGCTGCTGATCGGTGGCGGCGCCAGCCTGATCGCCCTGATCGCGCTGTGGGCGTCAGGGGTCGGCGTCGGAGCCGACAGCGGTGACGCCGAGACGCTCTCGCGGCTGGCAGTGGTGCTCTTCCTCGCGAACAGCGCCCACTTCGCCTCCTCGACGGTGCGGCTGTACACGAAGGAAGCGAGCTTCTCCCGCCATCCGCTGCTCACGATGGGGTTGCCCGCGGTCTTCGTCGGCATCCTGCTCCTTTGTCTGTGGCAGCCCGAATTGGTGGGCCGCCACTGGCAGGCGCTCTACCTGACCTGGTCGCCGTATCACTACGCAGCCCAGGCCTTCGGGATCGCTTCGCTCTACTGCACACGCGCTGGCCAACCGCTGGCATCGAACGAGCGACGCTGGCTGCGCATCGTCTGCCTGCTGCCGTTCTTCTACGCGTTCCTGGGAAGCCCCGTCACCGGTCTGGGGTGGTTGCTGTCGCCGGCGTGGATCACCTCGGTGCCCGGGCTTCCCCAGACGCTGGGCTGGCTGCAGTGGGTGCTCGCCGGTGCAAGCGTGGGGGGCCCAGCGGTGCTCTACCTATGGCTGCAGCGGCGCGCGGTGGGACCGATGCCGCTCGTGAGTCTGCTGGCGGTCCTGAGCAACGGGCTGTGGTTCGTCGTGTTCACCTACCTGGAAGCGTTCGTGTGGGCAACCGTGTTTCACGGGCTCCAGTACCTGGCCCTCGTGCTGGTCTTCCACGTCCGCGAGCGTTGCCCGGGGCCGGCGCCGCTGCGGGCGGTGGCTGGCCAGGCCCTGGGCTTCTATGCGGCGTGCGTGGTCCTGGCGTACCTGCTCTTCCAGGTCACTCCCTACGCCGGCTGGGCGCTCGGATTCGGCTGGGCCGAGAGTGCGATCCTGGTGGTGGCGACGATCAACATCCACCACTTCGTCGTGGACGCGTTCATCTGGCGCTTCCGTCCCTCGGACAGCAATCGGCGGACCCTCGATCCGGCACCGGCGTGAGCGCGCTCCGCGAGGCGTGCGCGCGCGTCTTCGCGCTCGATCTGCGCTCGCTCGGCGTGTTCCGGATCTTGCTCGGGGTGCTCGTCCTCGGCGACGCCTGGAGCCGCGGTCGCTTCGCCGCCGCGTTCTACAGCGACGCAGGCTTTCTGCCGCGCGCCCTGGCGCGGGAAGTGGCGCCCGAGTGGGTCGTGCCGATCCACTTCTGGTCCGGCGCGCCTTCCGTCGAGACGGCGCTGCTGGCCGTGAGCGGCGTGCTGGCGACCCTGCTGATTCTCGGGATTGCGCCGCGCTGGATGTGCCTCTCGCTGTGGGTGCTCGGGCGATCGCTCGTGCAGCGGAACCCGATGGCTTCCTACGGTGCCGACTCCCTGTTGCTCTGGCTCTTGTTCTGGGGGGCGTGGTTGCCACTCGGCGAGCGCTTCGCGTGGCGGCGGGGAGGCAGGGCGTCCGACGCATCGCCCACCGTGTGGTCGGCGGCCAGCGTCGGACTCTCGCTGCAGGTCCTTTGGCTCTACGTCTTCGCGGGCGTCGAGAAGACCGGTCCGATGTGGTTCGACGGGACGGCGCTCAACAACGCGCTCGGGCTCTCGTATTGGCAGCTGCCCGTCGGGCAGTTCCTCCGCAGTTTCCCGGCCCTGTGCGCTGCGTTGACACCGGCCGTGCTCGTCTTCGAAGTGGCGGGGCCGCTGCTGCTCTATTCGCCCTGCAAGACGGTTCCGATCCGGACCGTCGGGATTCTGGCGTTCCTCGGGTTCCAGCTGGGGCTGGGGCTCTCCCTCGATCTGGGTTGGTTCCCGCTGGTCTCGAGTCTGGCGCTGGTGCCCTTGATCCCGGGCGCACTCTGGGACCGCTGGGGAGCGGCCGAGCCGCGCTGGAGTGCCGCCCCTCGCTGGACGTCGGGAGTCGGCGCCAGTCTCGCCGTCGCAGGGCTACTCGTGGCGAGCGTGGGGGTCGGTGTCGGGTTTCGTCTCGACGTCGACCTCTGGCCGGCCTCCCTGAACCGCGCCCTCGAGACCGCGGGGCTTCAGCAGCGCTGGGAGATGTTCAAGAACGTCCCGCCCTTCGATACGCGTCTGGTGCCCCACGGCGTGTTGGAGGACGGGCGTCGCGTCGATCTCTCGCGCTTCGCCGATCCTGGCTGGGCGCCGGTACGTGAGGCGCTCGGGACCACGCGCGGTCGGCGCTACCAGGTATGGCTCGCGACCCATCCGGCGCCGCGGCACCACCAGCGGATGGCGCGCTGGCTGTGCCAGCAGTGGCGGGACGCGGAGGTTTCCGAAGGGGCGCTGCGCGAGGTTCGGCTGTTCCGCGTCCGGCGCGTGTTCACCCCTGACGGGGGCTACGGCGAGCCCGAGCCCGTGCTTCGCCAACGGGTGGCGTGCAACTGACCCCGGCTTGCGTCCGCGAGCGGCGCTAGAAGCGGTACTGGAGACCGCCCGATACGTCGACGAAGGGGAAGCTCTCGCCGAGCAGGCGTCGCTCCGAGTAGATCGTGCTCGCTTCGACGTTCAGCACCACGTTGCGGCTGAGGTAGACCTCGAAGCCACCGCCGACCCGCAGGTTCAGCTCCCAGTGATCGTCGCGGAAACCGACGCGAGTGGTGGGCGTACAGGCGTTCCCCGCTGCGTCGAAGTTGACCTGGCGCACCGAGGTCTTGTAACGACCGGCGCCCACGCCGCCGAGCAGGTAGGGGTGCACCGCATCGAAGGGCGCGAAGACCTTCACGTTGCCGGTGATGATCTGCGCGTTCGACTTCGAGCAGCGCTCGTTCCGCGTCTCCGAGTCCCACTCGCGGACCCACTGGTACTGGCCCTCGATCGCGATGTTCTTGTGCACCCGCACGCCAGCCCGTCCGCTGATCGCGAGGCTGGGCTGCTCTTCGACCCGGCTCTCGAAGGGCGGCGGCGTAAAGAACGTCTCGCCTTCGAAGTTGGGAAGCGCGGCCCCGAACAGCACGCCGATGTACGGACCGGTGCGGTGCGACTCGATCTCGTCGTCGGCCTGCGCCGTCGACGCGAAGAGGGCGGCCAGCAGGAGCGCCCCGGTCGTTGCAAGGATTCGCATGAGGTGCATCAGAACAGTCCCTTCCACACCACGCGGAAGCCTCCGCCTCCGCGGAACACGACCGGCCCGATCTCGGCCCTGGAAATGATCCCGATGGCGCCGCCGCCGGGATCGACGGGCGGGCAGAGGTCCGGCGGCGTGATCGTCAGCCCTTCCGGGTTCTCTTGAACGCAGCTTCCGGGGCCGCGAGTGCTGGTGCCCGCGTAGTCGATGCTGCGGTTGTGCATGATCCAGTAGATGCCGGACTGGGCAAAGAACTCGAAGACCATGTTCCCGACCTTCGCGACCTCGACGTCGATCTCGACGCGCGGCCCGAAGCCCTGGGCCCAGACCTCGCCGCTCTTCGCGCGAACCTCATTGGTCTGGCTGAAAGTGAACTGGTAGCGCTCGACGCCCAGTCGGGCTGGGTCGTTGCCGCCGTTGATCGCGTTGCCGGCCTGGTTCTGGCCGGCGGTCGTGACATTGAGCACGTTGGTCTCGCCCTTGTAGGACTGGGCGAACCAGTTCATCGAGGGGCGGAGGTGGAAGTTGTAGTTGCCGACGGGCAGGGTCAGATCGATGCCGAGGCCGGCGAAGACCGATCCGTTCACGATGACGTCCTGGCGTGCCCGGACTTCGCAGGTACCCGCGGTAAAACTCGGGAAGTTGAAGGGATTGGCCTGGGTGGGCAGCGTGGCGCAGCTGCGGTCGAAGGCCGCGTTCTCGGCGGCCGGGTTCACCGGGTTCCGGTTCAGGGTGTTCAGCGAGTTGGTCGCCAGGTGTTCGTTCGTGAAGGGAACCGACCCGCCGCCGTGGATGAAGAAACGCGGCTTCCAGGCGCTGTCGCCCATGGTGGGCGCGAACAGCATGGCCTGGGCTTCCGAGAAGGCGAAGCGAATGCTGTTGGGGCGGTTCTCACCGGTCTCGGCGAAACCCGGGAACACATCGCCGCGCACTTCCTGCGAGTGGACGCCGAACCCGATGGACAGGGCAGGCTCCCAGCCGCGCGGGGCGATGTTGACCGCTTCTTCTTCCTCGGCGAGGGCAGGCAACGCGAGGAGGCAGCCGACGGCGCACAGGCCGAGGGCCCGGCGCGCGAGGTGGCTGCGGTGATTTCGGGCAGGACCCATCATGAGGCGACCTCCGCGAGGGCGGCTTCGAGCTTCGTTCGGTCTGCGTCGCTCAGCTCGGTTTCGGTGAGCCAGCTCGCGGCCGACTCGGGCTCCGACGTGGCCCAGCGCTTCAGCACCGTGGTGAGTGCTTCGTCGCGGAGCGCCTCGTCTTCCAATTGCTGCGCCCAGCCGAGTGCCTGGGGCGGATCCACGTCTTGCAGACCGACGATGATCTCGGGAATGGCTTCCTGGATACGGGGTTGGGCCTTCTGGCCGTCCAGGAAGCGCTCGGCTCGATCGGGGTGGGTGCCGGCGAAGCGTTTGATCAGCCGCGCGACGGCGAAGCGACCGCGTTGACCCGGCTTCGTCACGCGCATCACCCAGGCGATGGCGCTCTCGGGGTCGACTTCGGTCCACTGCTCGCCGACGGCCGTCGGCACGATCATCCAATAGTCTTCGTCGGGGCGCGCCTCGAACCAGGCCGAGGCCTGTTCGGGGTCCGCCGTGGCGGTCCAGCGCGCCGTCAGGCCGGCGAAGTCGCGCTTCTGTTGCTTGTCGAGGGCGGGCAAGATCGTCTCGAACCAGGACAGGGCCTGGGGGACACCCCCTTCGATGAGCTGCGCACGGAGCAGGCTCTCGACCACGCGGTTGCGGCCATTCCCCTCCGGAAGTTCGAGGAGGTAGGCATTCGCCCCGGCCAGATCTCCCGCGCGGGTGCGCCCTTCGACGTAGAACGCGCGGGCCGGGTCGGCCACGCGTCCCTGGGTGAGCTCCCCGAGCAGGGACACCACCTCGTCGTGACGTGCCGCGAGACCCATCGCGTACGCGATCTGGCGCATGCCCCAGGAGCGGCGCTCGAGCTTCTCCCAGGTCTTCACGTAGGCGCTGGCTGCGCCGGGATCGAAGCGCGACCAGCCGGCGATGAACGGGGCGAGGTCGCACTCGATCGTGAACTCGTGCTCGCGCTCGTAGCCCGCGCGGATGGCCGGCAGCGTCTCCGGCGAGAGCTCCTCCAGCGCACCGAGGAGGAGCGCCTCGCGCTCCAGATAGTCGGCCGTGCGCAACGCGGTTGCGACCTGATCTTCGAGAGCGAGGGCTTTCGCGTCGCCCCCCGAGGCCGGATCGTGCCACGCGGCCGCGAGGCCGAACATGATGCCGGCCAGGACGGCGACGAGTGTGACCGCCGCGCTGCCGCGCTGCCGCCGCGCCTGCTGGGTTCCGACGCTTCGCATCAGAACGCCCTCCGGCCGCGTCCCTGGGGCGTCCAGAGCGTAACGATCTTCTTCGCCAGCTCGGGCTTCAGGTCGGCGTCACGCACCCAGGTCATGGCCGCGAGCTGATCGCGCGCCAGCCAGAGCTTCATGATCCGGAGCACCGCGAAGTCGCGTTCGTCGGTCTCGGGGAGCGCCATCACCCATTCGAGCGCCGCGTGGGGGTCGTTGCGCGACCAGCCGAGGGTGAGCGACTGGAGCGAGCCCTCGTGATAGGGCTTCCCCTCGTTCGCCTGATACCAGTCGATCGCCTTCTTCGGGTCGGCGTTCGAGAGCTGGCGGAGCGTGTTGTCGTAGACGGCCGCCTTGAAGTTGTTCGGTGCGTCATCCGGAACGTCCGCGGCCCACTCCATCAGATGGTCTGCACTGTGGTCGTAGAGCAGCGGCCCGGCGATGTACATGAGATACATGCGATTGCGAACCTGACCCGTGTCTTCCGGGAGTCGCGCGAGATAGGTGGTGACGCCGTCGATGTCGTCGGAGCGGGCCCAGCCTCGGATGGCTCCCGTCATGGCCGACTCGCGTGCCTCGAGGTTCGGGATCGATTCGGCCGAGGTCACCGCCTCGAGTCCCCCGCCGCCGATCGCCCAGCCGTAGGACGCCGCGTGCAATCCCACCCCGCGCTTGCGGGCGCCGGTCCAGGACAAGGACTGCTCGAAGGCGCCGCGCGGATCGAAGGAGGCGCGGGCGTGCATGAACTGCCCGACCTCGCAGCTGTGGGACGGGATCACCAGCTCGTCGACGGCTCGCGCGGCCTCTTCGACGTTGCTCTCGTCGAGCTGCGCGCCGACCGCGCGCATGGCGAGTGCGCGATCGAGGACGTCGGGCTCGAGCAGGGCCGCCCGCGTGGCGGCGTAGAGGTTGGTCGACACCTCGCTGCTGGACGCGCGCTCCGGGACGCCGGGCGGGCCCATCCAGTGGCCGATGCCGAACCCGGCGACGCCTCCGACGAGGATCGCGAGGAGGAGCTGGAACAATCGGGATCCGCTCATGATTACCAGCGCACCGTGGCGCTCACGCTGTAGGTGCGCGGCGGGCCAATGGCGTAGAGGACGGCCTGGCGGAAGCGCGTCAGCGAGATGGCGTCGGCCCGGAACACCGTGTCCTGGAGGTTGCGGACCGAAGCCGCGATCTCGATCGCTTCACTCGGGGAACGCCAGGCGAGTCGGATGTTGAAGAGCCAGAGCGCCTCCTGGCCGAGGAACTCCTGATTGTCGACGCTGAAGAACACCTCGTCCTTGAAGCTCCAGTCGAAGCGGGGCTGCAGGAAGCCCAGGCCTTCGAGGTCGAGGTCCCAGGCGACGAAGCCGACGAAGGAGAACTCGGGCGAGTTGATCAGGGTGTTGCCCGAGAAGTCGTCGGTGATGATCGGCTGCCCGGCCACCGCCGCGTTGACGCGCGTCTGCTGGAAGTCCTTGTAGGTCCCGACCGTCCACGAGAAGCTCGTGAAGATGGTCAGGCCCTCGGCCTGGAGCGGGGCCCAGCCGGCGAAGGGCTGCAGGGTCGTTTCGAGCTCGACGCCGTAGATCTCGGCGTCGTTCGCGTTGATCAGGGTCGGGACCGGAATGCCGGACTCGGCGTTTCGCAGCTGGAAGATCTGGATGTCGTCGTAGTCGTAGTAGAAGCCGGCGCCGTTGAACTGCAGGCGACGGTCGAACCACTGGGTCTTGAAACCGCCCTCGAGGACGTTCACGGTCTCGGGGTTCACAGGTTCGAGCGGATCGTTGCCACTCTCGAGGGTGGAGTTGTCGAGAACGAGGCCGTTGATGTGGGGGCCCTTCCAGCCGCGGCTCCACTTGCCGTAGATCGTGACGTCTTCGTAGGGCTTGTACTCGAGCAGGAACTCACCGGCCCAGTCCTGCTCGGTGATGTTCGTCGCGCCGCCGTCGCTCGAGATGCCGCCGAAGTTCACCCGGTCGAAGCGCGACGCGGTGATCGTGAAGTCGCGATCGTCCCAGTTCCAACGGAAGCCACCCGAGAGCGTGAACTCCTCGGAGACGGCCCACTCGGCCCAGCCGAAGAGGGACCAGTAGAGGGTCTCCTGGGTGTAGCGCTGTCGGGTGACGGCGGCGGGCGTGCCGAGCAGGAAGCGGTTGTCGACCGCGAGTCGCTCCCAGAGCAGGGAGCCGCCCGTCTTCGCCTTGAAGCTGCGGCCGGCGTCGTAGGTGAGGACCAGGTCCTCGTAGAACTGGTAGGCCTGGTTCTTGTTGGTGGTCTCGAGGCCGATGTTCGGGCTGCCGTCGAGGTCGAGCTCACTCTTGCGCTTGTTCCAGTCGAGGCTGGAAACGGTGCGCAGGGTCCAGTCGCCCATGTAGATGTCGCCGCCGAGGGTGGCACCGGTACGATCGACGCGGTCGACGCCGACGTTGTTGTAGTCGCCGGCGAAGGGATCACCGAGTTCGGGCGAGTCGATGTTCTGGAAGCCGATTCCCGGGCCCAGACCCTGGCCGGGACTGTTCAAGCAGGGACCGTTGCCCGCGCCGCAGACCGTGTTGTCCCAGTCGCGGTAGCCCGAGCTGTCAGTGCGGCCGAAGAGCGGTGTGCCCGTGGCGTCGCGCACGGCCAGGTGCTGGAGCTGGGGCGCCTGGGCCCGGTTCTGGCTGTAGGAGATCTTGAAGGTCCAGTCGTGGCTGCGGGTGGGCTGGAAGCGCAAGAGCGTTCGCGCCGCCCAGTTGCTCACGTTGTTCACCCGGTCGGGGACGTAGCCGGGAACGCCGCGGAGCCACCCAAGGCCGCCCTGTTCCAGCGGCGACGCGGTACCGATGTCGAAGGCGCTGGTGCCGCCGTTGAAGCACGACTGGAAGACCAGGGTGCGGAACGAGGTCGGGTCGGCATCGCGCTGCGAGTAGAAACCGTCACCGCAGCGGTTGTCGGTGATGCCGTCGCGCCGGTTCCAGACGCCGGATGTTCGCATCGAGAGCTTGTCGCCCCAGAGCGGAAGCTCGAGCGCACCTTCGGCCTCGCGCTGATTGAAGCGGCCGTAGGTGGTGCGCGCGTACCCGTTGAAGGTTCCGATCGGTCGACGCGACACGATCCGGATCGCGCCGGCGGATGCGTTGCGTCCGTAGAGCACGCCCTGCGGTCCGCGCAGCACGTTGACGTCTTCGACGTCGAAGAGCTGGGACAGCTGGCCGACGGGCGAGTTCATGTAGACGTCGTCGTTGAAGACCGCGACGGAGCTGGAGGAGTTCGCGTTGAAGTCGCGGAGACCGACGCCGCGAATGAACAGGGTCGGGTTCGTGTTGGAGTAGGGCGAGCGGATCTCGAGGTTCGGCGTGAACTGGGCGACGTCCGCGATCGTCTGGGCGCCCAGCGCCTCGAGGTATTCCTGGTCGAAGGAGGTCGCCGAGACCGCGGTGTCCTGCAGCGCTTGGGACTGACCCGAGGAGGTGACGATGAACTCTTCGATACCGGGGGTCTGCTCTTCCGGCGGCTCGGATTCCTCGGCTTCTTCCTGCGCGAATGCCGGGCCCGCAAGGAGCAGGGCAAGGCACGCGGTGATCCACAGGGGCAGGGCTCGGAGCGGATGGTCCATGGAGAAGCCTCCGGACGTCCGGGCGCGCGGGCGGCCAAACCGCAGCGCGCCGTGGCGGGCAGGTCGGGTGCTCATTCGATCTCGTATCCAAGGGCTCGGAGTTGTTTCAGGCTGAGATCGTCGATCTCGACCGTCGGAGCGTCGCCGGCCGACCACGCGACGCCGCGCGCCACTTCGTCGGCGGCCATCTGCTTCAGCCGCTCGACCTCCGGGTGGTCGATGGGCAGCGGCCGCTTCTCCCCAGGATCCGTGGCGAGGTCGTAGAGCTCGCTCTTCTCGGGATCGTTCACGTGGTAGACCATGCGGAGGTTGCCTTCGCGGAACGCCAGGATCGGGTCCGGCTCTTCGCTCATGCGGCCCCAGGTGCGGTCCAGAAAGTCCACACCGATGTCCGGGTGGTCTCCCGGGGCGTCGTTCGTCATTTCGGCGACGTACGAGCGCCCGTCCACCGGGGACAGCGGGGGCAGGTTGAGGAGGTCGAGGAGCGTCGGCCAAACATCCACGTTGTGGCTCGCTTCCTCGACCACAATGCCTGGTTCGAGGCGAAAGGGGAAGCTCAAGATGAACGGCGTGTAGGTGACTTCCGGGTGGAGATCCCGGGCGTGACCCTCGCGGCCGTGCTCCCCGAAGGCCTCCCCGTGGTCCGACGCGATCACGATCAGCGTCTTCTCGCGAAGGCCGAGCTTCTCGAGCCCGCCGATCAGCGCCTGGACCTGCTTGTCGGTCCACAGGATGGAATTGTCGTAGAAGTCCGAGTAGCTCGTGCCGAAGACCGAGAGTTCCTCGACGGTCACGTACTGGTGCACGTCCATCAGATGGACGTAGAGGAAGAACTTGCGGTCGGTGTTCGAGCGCAAGAACTCGAGCCCCGAGAAGACGAGGTCGATGTCTGTGCCGTCGATCCGGCCGGCGCGGGCTTCGCGTCGGAGCGACTTCGGCGCCTGCTGGCGGTAGGGGTTCACGTACATGTCGAACCCCTGGCCGAACTGGAAGTTGGGAGCGAGCCAACCGTTTCGCCAGATACCGGCCGTCGTGTAGCCGGCGGCCTTGAAGATCTCGGCGGGCGTGGTGGCTTCTTCGGCCAGCGCGTCCGCGAAGCGCTCGACGCCCGTGCGCAGCGGGTTCAGGCCCGTCCACAGCGACGCCATCGAGCACTTCGTCCACGACGACTGGGCGCGGTGCAGCGCGAAGCGCGCCCCGGTGTCGGCCAGGTAGTCCATGTAGGGACTGGTGTCGCGCTCGTACCCGTACGAACCCAGGCGATCGGATCGCAGGGTGTCGATCAGGATGAACAGGACGTTCAGGTCATCCCGTTCTGCGAGCTTCTTGACGTCTTCGACCGTTCCCAGCGGGCGAGGATCCTGTTGGATCTCGAGCTGGTTCCAGACGTAGAGGAGCGCCAAGACGAGCACCGCCACGAGGGCGAACGCTCTCGACTTCAGAAGGTTCACGCGCTTGTCGAACTCCCCAGAACGGACCGCAACGGCGGATCCTGCACGAAGGGAGCCAGAGGGTCAAGTACGCGTGATCGATCGCGCGATGCGCCCGACCCGAGAACGGGGCGCCGGCCGGGGGCCGGGCGCCCGGATCAACCCTCCGGCGCGGGGCGCAATGCGTCGAGTGCGGCGCGCGTCTGCTCGGCTTCCGGGAACTCGCCCATCGCCAGTGCGGTCTCGAAGCTGCGGATCGCGGCGTCCTGGTCGCCCGCGTCGGCGAGCGCCGAACCGATGCGGTAGAGCCCGCCGGGACGCCCGCCGCTCAGCGACGCGGCGCGTCGTAGCGACTGGACGGCCGCCTGGGTCTCTTCGCGCGCCAGCTGGACGCGGCCCAGGGTCTCGAACGCGTCGGGACCCGGATCGGCGAAGAAGATCGAGGCCTGTTGGGCGTCGCGCAGGGTCTCGTCGCCGTGATCGCCGCCCTCGAGGCGGAGCGCGGCGAGCTGCTGGGCGGCGCGCCCCTCCCACGGCTGGTCTATCAGGAGCTCGCGCAGCCGCGTGGTGGCCCGATCGTGGTTCCCAGCGCCGATCCACATCTCGGCGAGCGCGTAGATCGGTGTCGGGTCGCGCGGATCCGCATCGAAGGCCGCTTCGTAGCCGGTGCTCGCCGCTTCGAGCTTCCCGTCTTCGCGGTCGAGCTGCGCCCGCGCCATCAACGCCTGCTTGTGTTCGGCGTCGATCGCCAGGGCGCGCTCCAACGCCCCGCGTCCATCGGCGGGCCGCTCGAGCAGAACGAGTGCCACCCCGTGAAGCGCCTGCACGTCGGCGACGTCCGGATGCGCCTCGACCACCTTCTCGACCCGCGGCAGTCCCTCCTCGGCTCGCCCGAGTCGCGCCATGCGCTCGAACCAGGCGGCGAGGGCTTCGATGTTCGCGACGTCGTCGAGCTCGATCGTGACGTCCTTCTCGAGGAACTCGAGGGCGCGCTCCGGGCCGTTCAGGGCGTCGAGGTCGCGCGCCTGGTCGGCCACGGCCTCGCCGACCCGGTTGTGGTTGACCGCCAGGCCCGAGCGGGCGGCGCCGAGCACCTCGTTGTTCCCCACCCGCGCCGCCAGCCGTGCCTGCACGCGCAGCGCCTGGATGTCATCGGGGTGACCGAGCATGTGGTAGTTCAGCGGATCGAGCGCGAGCTTCGGCTCCCCCCGCGCGGTGTGGACCCGCGCGAGGACGAAACCCGCGTCGGTCGCCGACGAATCGGCGCGCAGGGAATTCCGGAGGTGTTCGATGGCGCGGCCGTCTTCCCCGAGGCGGAGCGCGGCGATCCCCGCCAGGTAGCGGGCGCCCGCGTTCGATGGGAAGGCGCGGAAGGCCTCTTCCCAGACGTCGAGGGCCTCGGCGAGCTGACCCTGTTCGTAGAGCAGGCGCGCTTCGAGCAGACCGTCGAGGGACTTCTCGGTGAGCTTCGACTGCATCTCGCGGGCGCGTTCGTAGTCGCCGTTGATGGCCATGACGATCGCGCTCTCGAACAGGTGCTGTTCCGGGATGCGCGCGTAGTCGAAGTTGGCGCTGTCGACCGGATGGCGGGCGAACGCACCGAGTAGCTGGTCCGAGGCTCGCTTCGCGCCCGGCAGGTCGTCCTCGTCGATCAGGAAGTTGCGGAGCAGGAGCCAGCTCTTCGGGGTTTGCAGGCGATCCGCCGCGTCCTCGAGCATCTTCCGCGCTTCATCCCGCTCGCCCATGTCGGCGAGCCGCACCGAGATGGCGCGGAACAACTCCATGTCGTTCGGTCGTTCCTCGGCTTTCGTGCGCAGGATCTCGAGGGCGCGCTCGGGCTTGCGAACCGCGTCGAAGAACTCGACCGCCGTCAGGAAGACCGCCTGGCTCTCGGGGTGATCGGCCAGACACGCTTCGATCTTCGCTTCCGCCGCTTCCTCTTCGCCGCGGCTGCGCTCGAGCCCGGCCTCTCGCGTGCACAGGAGCGCGAAGGCGTGGTCGCCGATGTCGTCGCGCGCTTCGACTGCCGTCCGGAGCGCTTTCAGCTCCGACGCGGCGTCGTCGAATCGCTCGAGGTCGACGAGCGCGCTGAACTTCTGCTCGCGCAGATTCAGTTCGTCGGGGAAGGCCGCGATCAGCAGGTCGAGATCCTCGATGGCCTCCGGGTTGTCGCGGTTCTGCTGGCGTGCGCGCAGACGGAGCCGGACCGCCTCCTTGTTGTCCGGTTCGATGGCGAGGATGCGCTCGGCAGCGCGGACGGCGTCGTGGTTGTTGTTCGTGTTCACCAACGAATGGGCCAGCGCCATGTTGGCCGGCACGGCGTAGTCCGGGTGGGAGGCCGCGCGGCGTAGAGGCCAGGCCGCCAGGCTGGGCTGTTGATTGGTGATCAGCGCCCGGCCGTACATCAGGTTGATCTGCGGATCGTCCGGATTCTTCTCCACGGCCTCCCGCAGGATCTCGAGCGCCGGATCGAGCTCGCCGGCCTTGATCAGCTCGCGCGCCTGCTCCGCGGGGTCGGTTCCGCAGGCGATCGCCCCCAGCAGCGGGATCAGGGCGCAGATCAGTGCGAAGAGGCGGCTCCCCCGGGGATTCCGATGCCCCTCGGGGACCGCGGTTCGTGACGTCTCGGACATTTTTTTCTCGACCTCGGAGAGCCCGCCGGCATAAAATCAGTGCCGACTGACAACTGGGGATGGCGCGCCCGCAGGCTAGTACCGCATTTGGTTGCGGATCCTACTGGGCTGGAACGTGCCGACCCGCCCGTTGCGAAGGTCGCGGCGAGCGGAAAACGGTCTCGATGCATAACACCATCGGACCATCTTGGGTTCATCGTAATCATGAGGAAATCGATGAAGACGAATCACTTAGTAGCACTGTGCGCGCTCGCGCTCGCCGCGATCGCCATGCCGGCCACGGCCGCGATCGTCGAGTTCGACTCGACCACGACGGCGGGTCTCGGCGACGGCGGTAACCCGGCGACGCTCGACGTCTCGCCGAACGGTCTGCCGATCTGCAACATGGGGCTTCAGCCCCACCTGAACGCTTCGCTCCCGGGCCACGGCTTCGCCGATCTCGGCACGGTCGCGCCGCGTTCGCTGATGGCGGTTCGCCCGTTCAAGTACGGCACGGCCGGCGCCACGACCGGTAACGCCACGATCATGGCGCGCCCCGGTAACGCGGGCGTCAACGGTCTCCCGCAGTACGTGTCGAGCACCTGCAACATCCCGTTCCCGACCGCGTTCCTGCCGGCGATTCTCGCCGGTCGTACGCAGTTCTCGCGCCTGACGGCTCCGGCCGACAACGCGATTACGACGACCACGACGGCGATGGGCAAGATGAACTTCATGGTCACGACCATGGGTCTCGAGCCGCATCACCTCCGCGCGGGCGGCGGTCCCGGCAACTTCACGTTCATGGTCCCCACGGTCTTCTCGCCGATGCAGACGATCATGGGCACGGCCGGCGCCAACACCTTCGGTGGTGGCTGGCGTGGGTCGGGCGGTGGTCGCGTGAACCTGGCCGTGAACGCGGCGCCTGGCGTCGTGATCTCCGGCTACTGGCTCACCGGTCCCCGGAAGCTCGGTCACAACGACCCGGTGAACACCCAGCTCGTGACCCAGTCCGGTCTCTTCACGAACCTGGCGACGATGGGCGTGGCTCCGGTCACCCTGCGCGTCTGGAACGCCCGCTTCACGACGGGCATGGTGAAGGCCGAGGACAACGGCGGTCAGTTCATCACGATCCGCACCCAGACGGGCGCCGACAACCGGTCGGGCGCGTCCTCGAGCATGGGTACCCTCCTGCTCGTGACGCCCTGGACGGCGAGCCTGATCCCGTTCCTGGGCGGCGCTGCGAACCTGTACTTCGGTGGTACGGGTACGACGCGCTTCGAGTTCCTGCCTGAGCCCGGCCCCACGGCCCTGCTCGCGGCGGGCGTCCTCGGCGTGTTCGCGCTCCACCTGGTGGCGCGACGCCGCAAGTAAGGAGCGGAAACGCTTCCTCACTTGAGGATCGATCTTGAGGCCCGGGTGGCATCGCCACCCGGGCCTCTCTTCGTTCGAGGGCAGGGGCGGCTCCACCCGCACGCGAGTGGCGCTTTCCAAACGCCTGCCGTCGTCCGCATGCTAGGCTGCGGCCCTGGAGGTCTTGGATGCATCGATTTCGCCGTTGCCAAGCCGTGCTCGTCGCACTCTTCCTGCTGGTGGCCACCGCCACTCCGAGTACGGCGCGCGCCGCCGAGGCCGGGCCCGTAATCTACGACCTCGTGCTGATCCGCCCTGTCACGGCGGCCCATACATTATTGGGCCTGGTCATGTTCGTTCCCGCCGGGTTGCTGTCGCTGCCGAGCGGTGGGGTCAAGGACGCCTGGGCCACGTTCGTCTATGCGCCGTCGATCGACGCCTTCCAGCGCCCGCTCGGAGAGTTCTAGGCGGAAGCAGGGAGCCTTCGGCCCGCCGCGGCGGGCGCTCCTTCCCGGTGCAATGGCGCTCTGGGTGTGGGTCACGGGCTGTGCACTCGCGGGCCCGCTGGGTCCGCCGCTCGCCTATCCGCCGGGCGCCCTGCGGGTGGCCCTCGCGGAGCGGACCAGTCCGGAAGACGCCGCGGAGATCGGTGTGGCCTTCGAGGTGCCCGGCGACGCCGTCGCGCGTGCGCGCTGGGAAGTCGCGCGCGCAGCCCCCGGTACCGAGCGGATCCGGGCGCTGGTCGGGTTGCTCACGAAGCCCGAGCCCGAAGGCTTCGGCCTGCGGTACCGCTGGTCCTCGACCACCAGCGCGTCGGAGGCCCTGGCCCGGGGCGAGGGAAACTGTCTGTCGCTGGCGTCGGTCCTCGTGGGCCTGGCGCGCGGTCTGGAATGGAAGGCCTTCTACGGCGAGGCGGGCGACCCGCGGCCGGAGGAGACGCTGTCCGAGTCGCTCGTCGTGCAAGCGGATCACATGGTCGTCGTCGTCGAGGCCGAAGGCGCCCGCATGATCGTCGATTTTCTCGGGCCGATCGAAGGTCGTCCGGTCCAGATCATCGACGACCTCGCTGCCACGGCGCATTTCGTCAACAACCGCGCGCTCGAGCAGGTGCTCGCTGCCCAGGCTTCGGGACAGGATGTTCCCTGGGACGAAGTGCTCGCTCGGTTCTCGCTGGCCACGCGGATCGATCCGCGATCGGCGCGGGCCTGGAACAACGTGGGCCTGGCGTTGGCGCGGCTCGGTCGCGAGCCCGAAGCGCGGAAGGCCTACCTCCGCGCCCGTTTGCTGGACGAACGGCTGGGGTCGCCGTTGCGCAACCTGGCGGTCCTCGAGACCCGCAGCGCGGCGGGCGCCCAGCCGAGCGTGGTGCCGCTCCCGCGCTAATCAGGCGCGCACCCGCGCCCCGGTCGGGTCGAACCAGGGGCGCAGGGATGCCTCGGCCGAGATCCGCCGGCCCGCCACTTCGAGCTCGTAGGTGCCCGCCCGGATCCAGTCCGGCCGTACCGGGGCGTCGGGCTCCGGTGCGCGCACGTAGCCGAGCCCGAGTGCCGCGCCCAATTGGTGTCCGAAGGCGCCCGAGGTGATGTGACCCACGCATTCCCCGTCGCGCCAGACCGGTTCGTCGTGGAAGAGCAGGGCGCCGGATTCGTTCAAGCGAAATCCGACGAGTCGCTTTCGAACCCCGCGTTCGCGCTGGGCAAAGAGGGCGTCCCGACCGATGAAGTCGCGACCGCTCTCCCAGTCGACCGCGAAGCCCAGCCCCGCTTCCAGCGGTGTGTCCTCAGGCGTGACGTCGTGGCCCCAGTGGCGATAGGCCTTCTCCATCCGAAGCGCGTCGAGGGCCTGGTAGCCCGCCAGTTGGAGGCCGTGCTCCGCGCCCGCGGCGGTCAGCGTGTCGAGGACGCCCACCGCGAACTCGCTGGGGATGTAGAGCTCGAATCCCAGCTCGCCGACGTAGGTGATGCGGTGCGCGCGCACCCGCGCGTAGCCCAGGGCGATCTCTTGGCTCGTGGCGAAGGGAAACGCGTCGTTGGAGAGATCGGCGTCGGTGAGGCTCTGGAGCAGGTCCCGCGCTCGCGGTCCCATGACGCCGAGCACCGCCCAGGCCGAGGTGATGTCCGACAGCGAGACGCGCTCACCCGGCGCGATCCGGCTGCGCAGCCAGGCTTCGTCGCGCACGCGCTGGGCGGCCCCGGTCACGATCCAGAACCGCTGCTCGTCCAGGCGCGTCACGGTGAGGTCCGACTCCATGCCCCCGCGCTCGTTGAGCCAGGCCGTGTACACGACGCGTCCGGGCTCGATGCAGAGGTCGGCTGCACACACGCGGTCGAGCACCGTCTCGGCGTCGGGGCCGTCGAGCAGCAGCTTTCCGAAGGAGGTCTGGTCGAAGACACCGACGGCGGTGCGCACCGCCTGGTGTTCGATCGCGACGTGGTCGAACCAGGGCGGCCGCCGGTAGCTGTAGTCGAGCCTCGGAGGGGCACTGGGGCTCCCAAATCCGCTCGGACTCCCATAGAAGTATGGGCGTTCCCAGCCGGCCAGCTCGGAGAAACAGGCGCCTGCCCGCGCGAGCCGATCGTGAAGGGGCGACCGCCGGGCTCCCCGCGCCGTCGCGTACTGGCGATGGGGCCAGTGCATGGCGTAGAGCAGGCCCAGGGACTCCACCGTCCGGTCTTCGAGGTAGTCGGGGTTGGCGTGGAAGGGCTCGAACCGGCGCAGGTCGACATCCTGGAGGTCCATGCCCGGGTGGCCGTCGACGATCCAGTCGGCGAGGGCGCGTCCCGCTCCCCCGGCGGAAGCGATTCCCACGGAGTTGAAGCCCGCCGCGACGTAGTAGCCGCCGAGTTCGGGCGCTTCGCCCAGCAGGTAGCGATCGTCCGGGGTGAAGCTCTCGGGGCCATTGAAGAACTGGCGGATACCGACGGTCTCCAGAGCGGGCACCCGTCGGGCGGCTTCGGCGATCCAGGGCTCGAGGTGCGGCCAGTTCTCGGGTAGGGAATCGAAGGCGAAGCCTTCGGGAATGCCAGACTGCCCCCACGGTCGCGCTTCGGGCTCGAAGAACCCGACCAGCAGCTTCCCGCCGGCCTCGACCTTGAAGTAGGCGCAGCCGTCCGGGTCCCGAAGCGTCGGGAGCGCGTCGGCCACACCGGGGACGGGTTCCGTGATGAGGTAGAAGTGCTCGGCAGCATGGAGCGGGACCGACACGCCGACGCCGCGGGCCAGCTCGCGCGCCCACATCCCGCCGCAGTTCACCACGACATCGGTCTCGATCTCGCCCCGGGCGGTGACCACGGCGCAAACCCGACCGCCACGCGTGCGGACCGCGGTGACCGGGCTGTTCTCGACGAGTCGGGCGCCGCGCTGCCGGGCCCCCGCGGCCAGCGCGAGGGTGACGTCGACGGGGCTCACCTGACCGTCCCCCGGAATCTCCACGGCACCCGCGAGATCGTCGGTGTGCGCGATCGGCCAACGCCGCGCGACCTCATCGATGCTCACCTCACGGGCGTCGATCTCGAAGGCGCGCGCCATGGACGCCCCACGCAACAGCTCTTCGAGGCGCTCCGGCGTTCGCGCGACCGACAGCGACCCGGTCCGCGCGTAACCCGTCGCCTGGCCGGTCTCAGCTTCGAGGCGCGCGTAGAGCTCGGCCGAGTAGCGCGCGAGACGCGAGAGGTTGTGGGAGGCGCGCAGCAGGCCGACCAGCCCGGCGGCGTGCCAGGTGGTGCCGCAGGTCAGCCGCTGGCGTTCGAGCAGGACCACGTCGGTCCAGCCGCGCTGCGCCAGATGATAGGCGACACTACAGCCCGCCACGCCGCCGCCGATGATGACGGCCGAAGCGCGGCGCGGCAGATCAGTCATCGGCTCCGCGGTTGCGGAAGGGGCGGATCTCCCCGGACGCGAGCCGCGCTTCGTAGCTCTCGAGCTCCGCGCGCAGGACCGGCGCGAGCAGGTAGAGGCCGAGCAGGTTGGCGAGGGCCATCGCGAAGATCATCGCATCCGAGAAGTCGAGGATGGCGGTGAGGCTCGTGGTGCAACCGACGACCACGCTCGCGCAGAAGATCGCGTTGTAGATGGCCTTGGTCCGCGGCGCCGGGCCGAAGAGGTAGATCCATCCCTCGAGTCCGTAGTAGGACCACGCAATCATGGTCGAATACGCGAACAGCATCACGACACCGGCGAGGGGCAGCGGGAACCAGGGCAGCACCGTCGCGAAGGCCTGGGAGGTCAGCTCGACGCCGCTCATCTCGCCGGTGGCAGTGGCGGGGTCGTAGACGGTCAGCGTGATCACGAGTGCGGTGATCGAGCAGACGATCACGGTGTCGATGAAGGGTTCGAGGAGCGCGACGTATCCCTCGGTCACGGGTTCGCGGGTGCGCACGGCGGAGTGGGCCACGGCCGCCGAGCCGATGCCGGCTTCGTTCGAGAACGCGGCCCGGCGGAAGCCCAGGATCAGCACGCCGAGCATGCCACCGGTCGCGCCCTCGGGAGAGAAGGCGCCTTTCACGATCCAGACGAGGGCCTGGGGGATCTCGGTCACGTTGGCGAGGATCACGAACAGTCCCGCGCCCACGTACACGAGAGCCATCATGGGCACGAGCTTCTCGGCGACCCGGGCGATGCTCCGAATGCCGCCGACGATCACGACCGCCACCAGGACGGCGAGGCCGATCCCGAAGAGCCAGCCCCGATCGGCGAAGAGGGAGACATGGCCACCCACGGCGTTCTGGAACTGCACGTAGGCCTGGTTCGCCTGGAACATGCTCCCGATGCCCAGGGTGCCGATCAAGATGCAGGCCGCGTAGTAGATCGCGAGGCCGCGCCCCAAGCGCGGCCAGCCGCGTTCCGTCAGGCCGCGGTCGAGGAAGAACATCGGGCCGCCCGAGATCGTGCCGTCCGGGTTCTCCTGGCGGTACTTCACACCGAGGGTGCACTCGGCGAACTTCGACGCCATGCCGAGGATGCCCGCGACCACCATCCAGAACGCGGCGCCGGGGCCACCCACCGAGATCGCCACCGCGACGTGGGCGATGTTGCCGACGCCGACCGTGCCCGAGATCGCGGTGGCCAGTGCCTGGAAGTGGCTGACTTCGCCCGGATCGTCCGGGTCCGTGTAGTCGCCGCGCACCAGACGCAAGGCATGGGTGAACCCGCGCAGATTGATGAAGCGCAGGTAGACGGTGAAGAAGACGGCCCCTGCGACCAGCCACAGGACGATCAGGGGGAGATCCGCTTCGCCCACCCGAACGCTGAAGAAGATCACGTCGGAGAAGGCCTTGGCGACCGGGGCGAAGTACTGATCGATGGCTTCGTCGATGGCCAAGAGCGGACTCGCTTCCCGGGGAGAACGGTGGCGCGGGAGCGCGGTCTCCCGACAGGGAACGCTGCGAGTGTGAGCCAGTCACGACGCCGGTGCCAGGCTGTGACACACGCGGCGTGACTCACACAGCGGTCGCGACCCGGGTGCTCGTTGACCCAGCTCGCGGGCGTCGCGTGATAGACTGCGCCTCGCGAGCGGGGTCACGACGCCACAGTGTCGACTCCGCGGCGCACGCCGGGTTCGGACGAAGCCGCCAGGGCGAAGAGGGGAGGGACCGATGGGAGCGGAAGCACTGCACCGTCCCATCACCCACACCGAACTCGTCTTGAACGCGCTCTCGAGATGGCGCGACCGAGAGGCCTTCCGCCAGGACGGCGAGAGCGTGCGCTACGCCGAAGCGGCGGATCAGGTGCGTCGCTTCGCGGCGGTGTTCCGCGACTGCGGACTCGGACGCGGCGAGGGGATCGGCGTGCTGTCGCCGAATCGCGCCGAAGTCTGGATGAGTCAGTTCGGCGCGAACCTCGCGGGGGGGCGCTATACCGCGCTTCACCCGATGGGCAGCTTCGAAGACCACGCCTACGCGTGCAACGAAGCCGAGCTTCGCATCCTCTGCGTCGATCCGGCGTACGCCGAGCGCGCCGGGGAATTGCTGGCGCGGTGCGCGCCGGTCGAGACGGTCCTCACCTACGGGCCCTCCGACGTGGGCACGGATCTCCTGACCGCGGCTTCGAAGATCGGCGCGGGTCCGCTCGAGCCCGGGCCCAACACCCCGGATGACATTGCCTGGCTCCTCTATACCGGCGGGACGACCGGGGTTCCGAAGGCGGCGCAGCTTCCCGAGCGCGCCGTGGCCCAGATGGCCCTCGCCGTCTCCGCGGGGTGGGATCTGCCGCGGAGTCGGCGGTATCTGGCGTGTGCACCGATCACACACGCCGCGGGGATGCTCATCACCCCGACGCTCATGAGTGGTGGCACCGTGGTGTTGCAGCGCGGCTTCGATCCCGAAGCGTGGATGGAGGCAGTGCGACGCGAACGCATCACCCTCTCGCTGCTCGTGCCGACGATGATCTACGTGCTCCTCGACCACCCGGGACTGGATGCGGCCGACTTCTCGAGCCTCGAAACGATCATGTACGGGGCCTCGCCGATGTCGCCAGCGCGCCTCGTCGAGGGCATCGAGCGTCTGGGGCCGGTCTTCGCCCAGCTCTACGGTCAGACCGAGTGTGGGGGCATCGCCACCAGTCTCTGGCGCGACCACCACGACACGAAGGATCTGGCGCGGCTGGCCTCGTGCGGAATCCCCATGCCGAACGTGCGCGTGGCCGTGCTCGACGAAGCGGGCCAGGCGGTCCCCGACGGCGAGGCCGGCGAGATCTGCGTCCAGGGGCCCTGCGTCATGACAGGCTATTACCGTCAGCCCGAGCTCACCGCCGACACGATCGTCGACGGTTGGCTGCACACCGGGGACATGGCCGTGCAGGATGACGCCGGGTTCCTGACGATCGTCGACCGCAAGAAGGACATGATCGTGTCCGGCGGCTTCAACGTATTTCCGCGGGAGATCGAGGACGTGCTCACCAGCCACGAGAGCGTCTCGTCGGTGGCGGTGATCGGGGTACCCGACGACAAGTGGGGCGAGGCCGTCAAGGCGGTGGTGGTGCCCCGGCCGGGGGCCGAGATCGACGCCGACGTGCTGATCACGCTCGTGAAGGAGAAGAAAGGGCCCGTCTACGCGCCGAAGACCATCGACGTCGTGGATCAGCTGCCCTTGACCGCGGTCGGCAAGGCCGACAAGAAGGTCCTGCGTGCCCAGTACTGGGGCGATGCCCGCCGGGGTGTGCACTAGGAACCGATGCGGTGAGCGCTCCTGAATCTCCGCAGGCGGAGGCATCGCCTTCTCCGCCGATCCGGCCGGCGTACGCGAATTACGTCCTCGGCATCCTGTTCGTGGCGTACGTGTTCAACTTCGTCGACCGGCAGATCATCTCGATCGTGCTGGAGCCGATCAAGGAAGAGCTCGGCGTCAGCGACACCGCGATGGGGTTCTTGACGGGCCCGACCTTCGCGATCTTCTACGCGACGCTGGGGATCCCGATCGCGCGCTGGGCCGATCATTCGGTCCGCCGCAACATCATCGCGATCGGGATCGCCGTCTGGAGCGCGTTCACGGCGCTCTCCGGACTCGTGCAGAACTTCCTGCAGATGTCCCTCGCGCGGATCGGCGTCGGCGTTGGCGAGGCGGCGCTTTCCCCGCCCGCCCATTCCCTGCTCGCCGACTACTTTCCCCAGGAGCGGCGCGCGACCGCCCTCGGCATCTATTCGATGGGCATCCACATCGGGATCCTGTTCGGCGTCATCGCCGGAGGCTGGCTCGAGGAGTTCTGGGGCTGGCGGAACGCCTTCATCCTGGTGGGATTGCCCGGGCTCCTGGTCGCCTTGCTCGTGCGCTTCACGGTGCGCGAGCCCCCGCGCGGCGCCCAGGAAGTCGCGCCCCAGCCGACCGAAGCACCTCCGTCGGTCGGCGAGGTGGTCCGGTTCCTGTTCTCGAAGCGGTCGTTTCGGCATCTCTCCCTCGGCACCGGTCTCACCGCCTTCGCGGGCTATTCCTTCGTGAGCTGGGCGCCGACCTTCTTTCGCCGGGTCCACTACTGGGACGGCGAACTCAGCACCAAGTACGGCATCGCGCTGGGCGTCTCGGGTGCGATCGGCTCGGTGCTCGCCGGCTATCTCGCCGATCGCCTCGGTCAGCGAGACCTGCGCTGGTGGATGTGGGTGCCGGCCTTCGCGTGTGCGGGGCCACTCCCGTTCACGCTCTTTTTCTTCTTCCATGGCGACATCGACGTCGCCCTGGCGGTCTCGTCGCTCGGCCTCTTGATTGCGGCCATGTATCAGGGGCCGGTCTTCTCCACCGTGCAGACACTCGCGCCCGTGCAGATGCGGGCGGTGGCGTCGGGCGTGCTCCTGTTCGTGATCAACATCATCGGGCTGGGGCTCGGGCCCCAGGCCGTCGGCGTCCTGAACGATTTCGTGTTTACCGACGTCGGTCCCACGGCCATCCGCTATTCGATGGCCTGGGTGGCGGCGGTGATGGGGATCTGGTCGTGCGTCCACTTCATCATCGCCGCGCGCTTCTTGCGCGATGATCTCGCGAGCGCCCGCTCCTGAGCGACTCGTCCGGCCAGGGCCGCTGGCAGGCCATCGTCGTCGGGACGGCACTCGTCGCGGCCGTACTCTTCGTCTACGGCCCGACTCGCGAGCATGCCTACCTCACCTTCGATGACCCGATCTTCGTCAGTGAGAATCCGGCGCTGGAGCGTCCCTACGCGTTCGAGGGGCTCGGGTGGTCCCTCACGAGCTTCCGCGGTGGGAATTGGATGCCCGTCACCTGGGCCACCTATTTCTTCGACGCCGCAACGAACGACCGGTCCAGCGCGGGCGTGCACACGACCCAGGTCTTCTTGCACGCACTCGCTTCTCTTTTCTGTTTCCTGGCGCTGCGGCGCGGGACCGGTTCGACGTTCACGAGTGCCTGGGTGGCGGGGGTATTCGCGCTGCATCCGCTGCAGGTGGAGAGCGTGGCCTGGGCCTCGGAACGCAAGGGCGTCGTGGCCGGCACCTTCTGGATGCTGAGCTTCTGGCTCCACGCCGGACCCCCGTCGCGCGTGCGTCGCTTCGGTGTTCCGCTGGCGGTCTGCGCTGCGCTCGGTGCGAAGCCGATCTCGGTGACCCTGCCGCTGGTACTCCTGCTCTGGGATGCGTGGCCGCTCGGGCGCATGCAGGACCCTGCGGGACGCTTCGCGGGCGCGGCTGTGTGGCGGTGCGTGCGTGAGAAGCTGCCCCTCCTCGCCGCGGTCGTGGGCCTCGCCGTCCTGACGGTCATGGCCCAGCGAGACGTGGGCGCGACGGCGAGCCTGGACGAGCTGAGTCTCGGTTCCCGGTTGGCCAACGCGCCGCTCGCATACGTCGGCTACCTCGGTGCGTTCTTCTGGCCTCGGGACCTCGCGGTGTTCTACCCGCATCCCGTGGTCCTCTCGGCCTGGGCGGTGGGTGGCGCGCTGGCGCTGCTCCTGGCCGTGACCGGCTTCGTCGTCTGGCAGTGGCGGCGAGCCTGGTGGGCGATGGGGTGGTGCTGGTTCCTCGGGGCGCTCGTGCCGATGCTCGGAATCGTGCAGGTGGGCGGCCAGGCGCGCGCGGATCGCTACGCGTACGTCACGATCGTCGGGCTCGCGATCGCGCTGGGTTTCGGCGTGCGCGATCGGGTGCGCGGCCCGACGCTCCGGGCGGCCGCGGCCACGCTGGCCGTCCTCACCCTGGTCGCGAGCGCGGTGGAGACGCGCCGGCAGCTCGCGTACTGGGTCGACGGGGTGACGCTCTTCTCGCGGGCCCTCGAGGTCGTCGGGCCCGACGCCCTGATCCATCAGCACCTCGGCGCGTCGCTCTTGCAACGGGGGGCGGTGCCCGCCGGGCGCGCCCATCTCGAGAAGGCCCACGAGCTGCGACCGCAAGTGAACGTCGCCAACAACCTGGCGTGGAGCTACGCCACCGACCCGGTCGACGCCCGGGTGCGGCCCGGCCGTGCGCTCCTGTTGGCGCGTTTCGCCGTGCAGCGGCAGCCCGAGGACCCGACCGTGTGGGACACCTTCGCCGCGGCCCAGGCCGCGGGCGGGTTCTTTCCGCGCGCGATCGACAGCCAGCGTCGCGCACTGTCCCTGCTTCCGGCGCACGCGTCCGAGGCGCTGCGTGCGGGTCTCGCGGGGCGCCTCGCGCTCTACGAGCGCGGCGAGCGTTTCCGGGCGCCCCCGGCCCCGGACGCGTCGGGTGCCAGGAACCCATAGAGCCCCCGCGCGAGTTCGCGCAGCACCGGGGCCCGGTCGGGGCCGCGCAGCAGGAGCGGGTTGTTCAGGCCCTGCGCGAGGACGAGGAAGCCCCGCGCCAGGGTGTTCGGGTCCCCGCGGCGCACGAGCCCGGTGCGCTGGCCCCGTTCCACGAACTGGCGGATGCGCTCCAGGGTGCGTCGCTCCTGGTCTCGATACACGCGGCGCAGCGCGCGGTCGCCGGGGAGCTCGGCGAGCGCGCAGCGGAAGAGCAGGGCGTGTTCCGAGAAGAAGCGCACGCCCGCGGCCACGAAACCGCGGCTGAATCCCTCGAGACCCTCGTCCACCAGCGCTTCGAGCTGGACCTGCTCGGCCACGAAGGCGTCGAGGTCTTCCATCAGGTCATCGAACGCCGCCGCGAGCGCGTCGCGCTTCGACGGGAAGTACTGGTAGAAGGTGGCCACCGAGGTGCCGGCGCGCAGGGCCACCCGTTCGGCGCCGAAACTGCCATCGCGGGCGATCTCGGCACGGGTGGCGTCGATCAGCTTGCGCTGGGTGCGTCGGGTCGTGGGAGAGACAGGGTGCTTCGCGGCCACGGGTCCCCGGTCTTGCGCGGGTGGCGCAGGAGAACTCGATTCCGAAAAATTCGAAAAAATTATAGCTGAACTCTGATTTTTCTGGAATCCTGTGCTGGCTCGCAGGCGCCCCGAGCGCCCCCCAGGACCCGGAGTCGCGATGGACCCCTCGGCGTACCGCACCCTTCACTTCGATCGTCCCGGCGACGTACTGCGCGTGACGATCGATCACCCGGATTCGAAGCTGAACGCAGTGGACGCCTTGCTCCACGACGAGTTCACCCGGCTGTTCCGCGAGCTCAAGCGCGAGGACCAGGCGCGGGCCATCCTGCTCACCGGGCGGGGCCCGGCTTTCAGCGCCGGTGGCGACTTCGCCTGGTTCCCGACCCTCGATGACCTCGAGAAGCTCGAGCATCTGCGTCGCGACGCGAAGCAGATGATCTGGGATCTGCTGGACGTCGAGCTTCCGATCGTGGCAGCGGTGAACGGCCCTGCGGTCGGGCTGGGGGCGTCGCTAGCACTGCTCTGCGACGTCATCTTCGCGTCCGAAGCGGCGAGCTTCGTCGATCCGCACGTCCGCGTGGGCATCGTCGCGGGCGACGGAGGTGCCGCCATCTGGCCGCTGCTGGTCGGACCCGCGCGCGCGAAGCAGTACCTGCTCACCGGCGACCCGGTACCGGCGCCTCTCGCTGCCGAGATGGGTCTGGTGAACGAGGTGGTCCCGGCGGATGCGCTGGAGGAGCACGCGCTCGCCTTCGCCACGCGTCTCGCCGCGGGCGCGCCCCTGGCCGTCCGGTACACGAAGCAAGCGGTGAACAAGCTGGTGAAGGACGCGCTGAACACGTCGTTCGACACCTCGACCGCCCTCGAGATCGTCACGTTCCAGAGTGAAGACCACCAGGAGGCACTGGCGGCAATGCAAGAGAAGCGCGCGCCGCGCTTCCGCGGCCGCTAGGGAGGAAGGCGAAGATGAGCGACGTCGGGCTCTACGAAGCGATGCGGACGCTGCGCGCTGTGCGTCGCCTCCGGCCGGATCCCGTCCCCGATGAGGTGCTCGAGCGCGTTCTCGAGGCGGCGAGCTGGGCGCCCACGGGTGGCAACGTCCAGCCGTGGCGGGTCCTGGTCGTGAAGGATCCGGCGAAGAAGCAGGCCCTGCAGAAGCTCTATGCGGCGCGCTGGGCGAGGTACTCGGATCAACACATGGCCCAGCTCGAGGGCGCGCCCGAGGCCGTCCGCGCGAGGACCGAGCGGATGTTCGATGCCGGCAACTACCTCGCCGATCACTTCGGGGAGACGCCGGTCGTCCTGATCTTCTGCTTCAACCCGAAGAACATGGCGATCACGGATCTCGAGCAGGATCGCGTGTCGGTGGTCGGAGGCGCTTCCATCTATCCGGCCGTCGAGAACGCGCTGCTCGCTTGCCGTGCCGAAGGCCTCGGCTGTGTGCTGACCACGCTCCTGTGCGAGACCGAACCCGAGGTGCGTGCGCTGTTGGGCATCCCCGAACCCTGGGCCACCGCAGCGGCCGTCCCGATCGGAACCCCGGTCCTGCGCGGACACGGTCCGATCTCGCGGAAACCCGTCTCGAAGCTCGCCTACGTCGACAGCTGGGGCGAGGCCTGGGGCTGAGCGTGTACTTCGCCGACGAACCCGAACACATCAGCGTCCTGCGCGACGTCGTCCGCCGCTTCGTGGCGACCGAGATGCCGCCCGATCAGGTGCGCCAGTGGGACCGCGATCACCGTTTCCCTCCCGAGCTGTTCCAGAAGCTGGCGGAGCTCGGCGTGTGCGGTGTGACCATCGACGAGGAGTACGGCGGTCAGGGGCGTGACCTGGTGGCGGCGATCGCGGTGATCGAGGAGCTGTCTCGCGGCGGTGCCTTCGCAGCCGGGCCCTTCATTCATGCGGCCTTCTACGGTGGCATGAACATCTCCGAGAACGGCTCCGAGGAGCAGAAGCGCACGCTGCTGCCGAAGCTCGCTGCCGGCGAGATCCTGTTCGCCTATGGCCTGTCCGAGCCCGACGTGGGTGGCGACCTGGCGAGCGTCACGACGACGGCGCGTCGCAGCGAAGATGGAAAGCACCTGATCCTCGACGGCTTCAAGCGCTGGTGTACGGGCGCCGACTGGGCCGACTACATCTACTGCCTGGTGCGCAGCTACGCCGAGGCACCGCGCTACCAGAACCTGTCGTTCGTGCTGGTGCCGAGGGACACGCCGGGTATGCGCGTCCATCCGATCGAGCACGCGAATCTCCGCTACACGCTCTCGAGCGACGTGATCTTCGAGGGCGCGAAGATCCCGGCGGAGAACATCGTGGGCGGCGAGGCGGGCTGGAACCGGGGTTGGCGGATGCTCGCAGGGAAGGCCCTCGACGTCGAGAAGCTAGAGATCACGGCCGTCGCCTTCGGGATCGCACAGGCCGCCGTCGAGGAGGCCTGGGAGTACGCCCAGCAGCGCAAGCAGTTCGGGGTGCCGATCAGCGCGCACCAGGCGGTGCGACACGACCTGGTCGAGGCGCGCACCAAGCTCGAGGCCTGCCGGGCCATGCTGTACCGGGGCGCGTGGCTCGCCCAGGAGGGCCGACCCTGTTCGGTCGAGACCTCGATGGCGAAGCTCTTCGTCGCCGACACCGGCGTCGAGATCGCGCTGCTCTGTCAGCGGGTGATGGGCGCCTACGGACTCGCCGAGGGACACGACATGGAACGGCACGTACGCGATCTGCTCGGCATGCCGATCGTCGGAGGTTCGTCGAACATGCAGAAGAACAACATCGCCAATGGCCTGGGATTGAAGGGAGCGAAGTCGTGACCGCCAGCGTCGACACCCTGGCGGCCGCCCGGTCACTCGATCCGGAGGTCCGCGCGCGCGCCGACGAGATCGAAAGCGCACGCCGCCTGCCTGCGGATCTCTCGAAGCGCTTCGCTGAGGCGGGCTTCTATCGGATGTGGGCGCCCGAGGTGTACGGCGGACTCGAGCTGCCGCCCGCGGACGCGGCGCGTACGATCGAAGCGTTGGCCCAGGCCGATGGGTCGAGCGCCTGGTGTGTGTTCATCGCGGTGACCTCGTCGACCGTGTTGGCGGCGCTGCCGCCGGAGTCGGCGCGCGAGATCTTTGCCGATCCCCATACGCTGCTCGGCGGTGTGTTCGCGCCGCGCGGCAAAGCGGTGGTCGAGGCCGGCGGCTTTCGGGTCGATGGCCGCTGGGCATGGGGCTCGGGCACCCAGAACGCCGATTGGGTCATGGGGGGATGCCAGATCATCCGGGACGGCGAGGTGGAGAAGCTCCCGAATGGCGCGCCGCGCTCGCGGTTGATGCTCGTGCCGGCCGACGAGATCGAGTTCCTCGACACCTGGCACGTGTCCGGACTGTGCGGAACGGGCAGCACCGATTTCGCGATTCAGGATCGCTTCGTCCCGGACGGGCGCGCTGCGGGAGTGGGGGTGGACGGCCCGCTCGAGCGGCCGCTCTACGCCTTTCCCGCGTTCGGATTGCTCGCGATGGGCATCGCCGCGGTGTCGATGGGCCTGGCCCGCGCGTCGATCGAGGCGCTGGTGGAACTCGCAGGCGGAAAGCAGCCGGAGGGAAGCGCCCGGACCCTGGCCGAGCGTCCCGCTTCCCAGGCCGAGGTGGCGCAGGCCGAAGCCGGCCTGCGGGCGGCGCGCGCGTTCTACTACGAGGCGATCGAAGCGGCCTGGGACCGAGCTTCGACCGAGGGGCGGATTGGGGTCGACGAGAAGCGCGACGTCCGCCTCGCCACGACCCACGCCACCCGCGCTAGCGCGGAGGCCGTGGATCGCATGTATCACCTCGCCGGCGGCAGCTCGGTCTACCGGACGTCTCCTTTGCAGCGCATCTTCCGGGACGTGCACGTCGCAACCCAACACATGATGGTGAGCCCGGCGACGCTCGAGCTGACCGGTCGACTCCTGCTCGGGTTGCCGACCAACACCGCGCAGCTCTAGTAGAGGGGAGAGGGCTCTCGATGCAGGATCTCTCGGTTGGCGTCCTCGCGGACGAGCACATGCTCGGCGGTCCGCTCGATGCGCGTCGTGCGCTCTTCTCGCGCGCCCGGGAGTCGGGCGTCGATCACGTCTTCGTCGCCGACCACATCAGCTTCCACACCGGGTTCGGGATGGACGGGCTGATCCAGGCGGCGACCGCAGCGGCGCTGGATCCCGTGTTGCGGGTGCACATCGGCGTGTACCTCCTCGCGCTGCGGCACCCGGTACCGGTCGCGCGCCAACTCGCGAGCCTGGCCGAGGCGGCGCCGGGTCGGATCGTCCTGGGCGTCGGCGTCGGCGGCGAGGACCGCCACGAGATCGAGATCTGCGGCGTCGATCCGCGCACGCGAGGCCGACGCACCGATGCCTGTCTCACCGCGATCCGGGGTCTCTTGTCGGGGGAACCGACGAGTCACGACGATGCGTTCTTCTCCTTCGACGCGGCGCTGATTCGCCCTGCGCCCGACCCGGCAATCCCGATCGTCGTGGGGGGGCGGTCGGACGCGGCGATTCGCCGGGCGGGGACCCTCGGTGACGGATGGCTCGGCGTCTGGTGTTCACCCCGCCGCTTCGCGGCCGTGCTCGCG
The DNA here is from genome assembly GCA_039030075.1 of Myxococcota bacterium. NCBI lineage: Bacteria > Pseudomonadati > Myxococcota > Myxococcota bacterium. The sequence continues at coordinate 99,596 of JBCCEW010000015.1, forward strand.
GAGGTGGCCGAACACGGGAAGGAGCGCGAGGTGACCTGGCGCCACGGTCTTCAGGTCTGGGTGGGCCTGGACGACGACCGCGACCGGGCCCGGGAGCGCCTCAAGCACCGCATGGAGAACATGTACCGAATTCCCTTCGAGCGTTTCGAAAAGTACTCGCCCTACGGAACGCCGGAAGCGGTTGCCGAGTTCCTCGCGCCCTACCGCGAGGTGGGCTGCGTCGACTTCAACGTGATGGCGGTCTCCGAATCGACCGAGGCTTCGATCGACGGCATCGCGCGCGTCCGCGAACAGCTCGCGGGATAGCCGCGCGGCCTGGTCGCCGCCCCTGGGACGTCGCAGAATACGCGGCGGAGGACGGGCGCATGCGACGCGAGCGGCAGGCGAAGGACAGGGAGCGACGGCGGGGCGGGCGGTTCGCGCGCGTCACCGCGACGATCGGGCTCTGCCTCGCGGCGGCCGCCTGTGCGCCTAGCGTGCCGGTCCCCAGCGGTCCCCCGGCCGAACTCGTGTTGCGCGGCGGTCGGGTCGTGGACCCCGAGACCGGGCTCGACGGGCTGCGCGACGTCGCGATCGAAGGGGGGCGCATCGTGGCGATCTCCCAGATGCCGTTGGCGGGCGATCGCGTGGTCGACGTCCGAGGGCTCGTCGTCGCACCCGGCTTCATCGATCTCCACCGCCACGACATGACGCCTCTCGGTCAGCGCTTCCAGGTGCGAGACGGCGTCACCACCGGGCTCGAGCTCGAGGCGGGCAGCTATCCCGTCGCGTCGCTCGGCACCCACGCACCGCTCGACTTCGCGAAGCGGCCGCTCGGCAACTTCGGGGCGTCGACCGGCCACGCGTGGCTGCGCGGCCAGCTGCTGCTCGGCGAGGACGCCGCCTCGAACATCGGTGACGTGTACGCCCATGTGCTGCGCGAAGGCGGCGGAGGTGGCCTCGACGGCCCGGCCTTCAAGGAGCTGCTGCCCGACGAACAGCTGCCCGCGCTGCGCGACGGCTTGCGTCGCGGCCTCGAGGAAGGGGGCCTCGGGATCGGTCTCTTGCTCGACTACATGAGCAGCGCGGTGAGCGACGCCGAGCTGCGCGTCGTGTTCGAGGTGGCGGCCGAGCGCGGGGCGCCGGTGTTCGTCCACGTGCGACGCGGCGTGGCGGGAGACCCGACGGGTCTGGACGAGGTGCTGGACCTCGCCCGCGAGACTGGCGCGCCGGTCCATGTGTGTCATGTGCAGTCGAGTGCGATGGGGGCGATCGACACCTTCCTCGATCGAATTCGCGCGGCTCGTCGCGATGGCGTGCGCGTCACCACCGAATCGTTCCCGTACAACGCCGGGTCGACGGCGATCACCGCCGCCGTCTTCGATCGAGATTGGCAGCGGATCTTCGGGATCAGCTACGGCGACGTGCAGTGGGCAGAGACCGGCGAGTGGTTGACCGAGGAAACCTGGCACGACTATCGGCGGCGGTTTCCCGGAGGCGCGGTGATCCACCACTACAACCGCGAGGAGTGGACGCGGGTCGCGACCCTGGCGCCCGACGTGATCGTCGCCAGTGACGGGTTGCCCGTGTTGTCCTTCGACGTGGCGGTTCCGCCGTTCGGGATCGGGACGTTCGGCAAGGTGCTCCGGAAGTACGTGCGTGAGGAAGAGTCGCTCTCGCTGATGGACGCCCTCGCGAAGATGACGCTCGGCCCGGCACGGGTGCTCGAGGATTGGGCGCCAGTGTTCCGGCGGAAGGGCAGGGTGCAGGTCGGTGCCGACGCGGACCTCACCGTCTTCGATCCCGACACCGTGCAGGATCACGCCACCTTCGAAGAGCCCTTCCGCGCGTCGACCGGCTTCGAGCACGTGCTGGTGCGTGGCGTCTTCGTCGTCGAGCACGGGGAAGTCGTCGACGGCGTCGCTCCGGGGAAGCGCCTACTAGCGCGCACGTCTCGCTAGCCGAGCGAGAGCGAGATTCCGAGGGCGGCCACGGCTCCGATGCCGACGGCGGCGCCAAACCCGACCATGAGCGGGCGCGCACCGAGCGCGCGCAGGCTCCGCAGGTGGGTACCCAGTCCGATCGCGGCCATTGCCAGAGCGAGGCAGATGGCCGAGAGGTCGGCGGAGAGGTCGAGGGCGGCATTCCAGCTCTGCGCGGTGAGCCAACCCCCGAAAGGCGCGTCGCCCAGATCGCCGAGGGTGCGGACGGCGGCCAGCCCGAGGAAGGCGAGGACGAAGAGCGGGACGGCCTGGTGCCAACGGACGCCCTTGCCGGCACCCGGGGCGGTGCCCCGTCGATGGTGCCAGGTCGCGGCCAGCGGGATCACGAGCAGCAGGAAGGCGTTGCGCAGCAGCTTCGTGACCAGGGCGGCGTCGAGGATCTCGGGTGAGGCCTGCTGGGTCGCAGCCAACGAAGCCGCTCCTGCCACCTGAGCCGTGTCGTGAATCGCCGCGCCGAGGAAGGTGCCGATGGCCCAGGGATCCCCCGCGAACAGCGCGGGGGCGAGGAACGGGTAGGCGACGAGGGCGAGCAGACCGAACAGGGTCACGCATCCCACCGCGTAGGTGACCTCGTCGTCCTTCGCGCCGAGCACGGGGCCCGCGGCAGCGACGGCGCTGTTACCACAGATGGCCGTTCCGACAGCGATCAGCGTGCCCAGTCGGGGCGACAAGCCGGCGGCCCGCGCGAGTGCGTGCACGCCGACGCCGGCCGCGAAGAGACAGGCGACGACGATCGGAAGAGCCTGGGCACCGAGGGCGCCGACCGCGGTGAGCGACAGGCGCAGTCCGAGCAGGGCAACCCCGAAACGGAGGATCTGCTGGGTGCAGAAGCGCAGGCCCGGCGCGTAGGCGCCCGGCAGGCCGAAGCAGTTGCGCAACGCCAGGCCGAACAGAATGGCCGCGAGAGAGGCCGGTAGGGGGCTCCGCTCGAAGCCGGCGGCCTGGGCGGCGAAGTGGGTGGCGGCGAGCGCGGCCGCGGCGAGCGCGGCGGCAATCGCCAGGCCCGGAAGCTGGTGGGCGAGGTCCTCGAGGGCGGTGTGGCCGCGGCGTCGCCAGCCATCCCCATCCGCGATGTCCGGCTGGGGCGGGGCGGGGGCCTCGGGTACGCCTTCCATGGCGCCCGCGAACCGGAAACGCTCGGGATTCTCGTACAGCGAGCCGAGGTCGCGCGTGCTCACCAATGCCCTCCTCGAGGGCGCCGCAGGCCCTCGTCCCGAACTTCGGCAGAGCTTAGGCTTCACTTGCGAGCAAAGGATCCCAAAACTGCCCCGATCGGCATCTGTCATGGGAGATTCTGCTAAGATAGGCACCTCGAGAAGCGTTCTTGCCCAGCCCGCGCCGAGGATCCGCGGTCGCGCCGGAGGAGCTCGATGCCGAAGCTCGATTCGATCGATCTGTCGATCCTGCGGGAGCTCCAGCGCGACGCGTCGCGGTCCATCGAGCAGATCGCGGCCGAGGTCGGACTGACCCAGAACCCGTGCTGGCGGCGGATCAAGCGACTCGAGGCCGAGGGCGTGATCGAGCGCCGCGTCGCACTCGTCGACCCCGCCGCCCTCGGGCTCGGACTGACCGTCTTCGTCTCGGTCCGCACCAACCAGCACACCGATGCCTGGCTCGCCCGCTTCGCGAAGGGGGTTCGCGCCATTCCTGAAGTGGTCGAGCTGTATCGGATGAGCGGGGAGATCGACTACCTGATGAAGATCGTCGCCCGCGACGTGGCCGACTACGACCGCATCTACAAGCGCCTGATCCGGGTGGCCGACCTCTACGACGTCAGCTCGAGCTTCGCGATGGAGCGCATCAAATCGACCACCGAACTGCCGCTGGGCCCGGAACTCGGCGCCTGACGCCCGATTCCTCGCTTTCCAGCGTGTAGAATCGTCGGTCGGGCTGCTTCGCGCGCCCACTTCTCGGAGGGCTCTGGTGCTCGAGAGCATGGCCGACATCCTGAGGCAGCACGCCGACGCGCGACCGGATCACTGCGCCCTGATCTCCGGTGACCGTCGCTGGACCTACGCCGAGCTGCGCGACGAAGCGGCCCAGGTGTCCCAGGCCCTCGCGAGCGAAGGGCTGGGCGCGCAGGACCGCGTGGCCGTGCTCGACAAGAATGCGGGCGAGTACTTCGCGGTGCTCTTCGGCGCGGGCATGGGCAACGCGGTCACGCTCGCGGTGAACTGGCGGCTGGCGCCTCCCGAGATGGAGTACATCCTCAACCACTCGCAGGCCCGCGTGCTCTTCATCGGAGCCGAGTTCCTGGATCACCTCGCCCAGATGAAGCTCGAAACGGTCGAACGGGTGGTGGTGTTCGGCGCGCCTCGCGACGGTCAAGTCTGCTACGAGGACTGGATCGCGGCCCACCCCGCGACGGATCCCCGGGTGTCCTGTGATCCGAGCGACACCTGCTACCAGCTCTATACCTCCGGGACGACCGGGCTCCCGAAAGGCGTCGAGCTGACCCATCGCAACTTCCTGACCACCATGGATACCGGGGCGAAGGTCTGGAGCCTCGACGCCGAGAGCCGGGTCCTGGTGGCCATGCCCTTGTTCCACATCGCCGGCAGTGGTTGGGGAATCGCGGGATTCTGGGGTGGCGGCACCCTGGTCGTGCTGCGCGAAGTCGACCCCAGCGCAATCCTCGCGCTGATCGCCGAGCATCGGATCACCAACGCCCTGTTGGTTCCCGCCGTGCTGCAGATGCTCACGGTCGCGCCCGGTGCCGACGCGGTCGATTTCTCGAGCTTCCGCAGCGTCGTCTACGGAGCCTCTCCCATCAGCGAGCAGGTGCTGACGAGCGCGATGCAGCTCTTCGGCTGTGGCTTCGTCCAGGCCTATGGGCTCACCGAGACCACCGGCGGGATCGTCGCGCTCGTCGAGCAGGACCACGATCCGGGCGGGCCGCGCGCCTCCCTGCTGCGTTCGGCAGGACAGCCCTGGGGTGACGTCGAGCTGCGCATCGTGGGCTCCGATGGCAACGACGTCGAGGACGGCGAGGTCGGCGAGATCTGGTCGCGCTCCGCCCAGAACATGAAGGGCTACTGGCGCAACCCCGACGCGACGGCCGAGACCTTCCCGGAAGGACGCGACGCTTCTGGCCTCGGTTGGCTTCGCACGGGCGACGCGGGCTATCTGCGAGACGGCTATCTCTTCATCCACGACCGGGTGAAGGACATGATCGTGTCGGGCGCGGAGAACGTGTATCCGGCGGAGATCGAGAACGTCTTGATGGGGCACCCGGACGTCGCCGACGTCGCGGTGATCGGCGTGCCCTCCGAGCGCTGGGGCGAGACGGTCAAGGCCATCGTGGTCGATACGCCCGAGACCGCGGCCAGCGAGGAAGCGCTGATCAGCTACTGCCGCGAGCGGTTGGCCCACTACAAGTGCCCGACGTCGATCGATCGGCTCGCGGCGCTACCGCGAAACCCGTCGGGCAAGATCCTGAAGACCGAGCTGCGCGAGCCCTACTGGGCGGGCCAGAAGCGCAGGGTGAATTGAGTTACCAGGCGGCGCGGCATCGCTCGGGGGCTACGGCTGCGCACGCGACCCGCGTGGCGGGCCCGAACGGCGCATTCGCGTGGATCGGCTCCCGACGGGTCGCGATCCTGCTCGTCTTGTTGCTCGCGACGGGTGGTTGCACCTCGATGTGGGAATCGGTGCGCGAGAGCCAACGCCGATCGTCGATTCGGCTCGCGCGCGACCTGGTCGAGCGGGGCAGTTGCACGCGGGCGCTCGATACGATCGGCCGCGCCCAGAGTGCGGCCGATCTCGGGCGCTTCGAGGCCGAGTCGGTATGGCTGCGCGCCCGCTGCCTCGACCGACTCGGTCGCCATCAGCAGGCACTCGCGCATTGGCGGTTGCTGGTCGACGGGTATCCCGACAGCACCTATGCCGGGCGCATTCCCGCGGAGCGCAAGGCACAACTCGGGGAGCGCGCACCGACCCGCGCACCCTCGTCGCCGCCGGCCTTCGAGTCGCCCAAGCCGCGCTACGAGCGCGGCGCGGAGCAAGCCAAGCTCGTCGGCAGCGTCTGGTTGGAGTTCGAGCTGGACGCCGCCGGCGGCGTGTCGCAGATCCGGGTGATCGAGACGCCACACCCGCTGCTCGCGAGCTTCGCGATCGAGTCGCTCGCCCTGGGAGCTTGGGTGGAGACGGACCGGACCGTCATCGCCGGTCGCTACGGGGCGAAGTACCTGTTCGAAACCTACTGGGCGACGCGGGACGCGCAGCGCGCACCGCCGCGCGCCGCGTCTCCCGAGCCGCCGAACGGTTCGGAGACCGCGACGAAGTCGGAGCCGAAGTCGGAGAGCGGGTCCGAGTCGGCGGCACCGGAGGCGCCGGCCCCGGCAGTGCCTCCGGAAGAAACACCAGCGCCGAATCGGGTCGTCACCGGCAAGCCGGAGCCGCGCGAACCGCCCGGAGACGACGGCGCGACCGCGGAATCCGACGACGATGAGTGGGAGATCGAGTGGTTTCCGCGCCGCGAATAGGGCGCTACTCAAAGGGGCCGGCGTCGGCGCTCTCCCCGCGGGGCGCGACGTCAAGATGTTTCAACACGGAAGCATTCCGGTGATTTAGGCTACGGCGACGAAGTCAAGGCGGGGTGCCTTTTGACTTGGGAGGAAAGTGTTTCATGTCATGGTCAAGGAACGTGCTCGCCATCACAGCGAGTGCGCTGGGAGCCGTCGTGCTCACCCTGGGTTTGCCCGACGGAGCCCTCGGCCAAGCGGCCGACGCCGCATCGGATGACAAAGAGAAGCTCGCCGAAATCGTCGACGAGCGTTCCGACGCCAACGATGCATCCGCCGCCGTTCAGAAGACCATCGATGAGCTGAGCGATGCCACCGGTGGACTGCTCGAGCAGTACCGAACGACGCTCAAGCAGATCGATGCGATCCGGGTCTACAACGATCAGATGCGCTCGCTGATCTCGTCCCAGGAGGCCGAGCTCGCGTCGCTGACCGACCAGGTCGATCGCGTCGAGATCGTCGGCCGCAGCGTGACGCCGCTGATGCTCCGCATGATCGAAGCCATCGATCAGTTCGTGGCGCTCGACATTCCCTTCCTGATCGATGAGCGCACCAAGCGCGTCAACGATCTGAAGGCGGTGATGGGACGCGCCGACGTGACGACTGCCGAGAAGTTCCGCCAGATCATGGAGGCCTACCAGATCGAGAACGAGTACGGCCGCACGATCGAGGCGTACCGCTCGACGCTGAAGCAGGGTGGGAAGGAGATCACGGTCGACTTCCTCCGCTTCGGTCGCATCGCGCTGGTCTATCAGAGCCTCGACGAGACTCAGACCGGTGTGTGGAACAAGGAAACCAAGAGCTGGGACGCGCTCGATTCCAGCTACCGATCGGCCGTGCGGCAGGGCCTGCGCATCGCGCGCAAGCAGGCTGCGCCGGACCTGATCCGACTGCCGCTGCCCGCGGCCACCTCCGGAGGGTCGGTCTGATGCGCTGCTCGATTTGCAAGATTTGGATCGGCGCGGTTGCGATGACCGCGCTCGTGATGCCGCTGTCGGCGTTCGCGCAGGCGAAGGTCGACGCACCCGAGGCCGGTTCGCTCGAGGAGCTCCTCGAGCTCGTCCGTCAGGGGTTCCAGGTCGAGAAGGCCGAGAACCGCCAGCGGCTGACCGAGTTTCAGCGGGAGCGCGAGCGACAGGCCGAGCTGCTCGCGCAGGCGCAGGGCAACCTGCGCAGCCTCGAGAACCTCTCGCAGCAGCTCGAAGAGACCTACAACACCAACGAAGGCAAGCTCGGCGACTACGAGAATCGCCTGACCGAGGCGCTCGGTCAGATGGGCGAGCTCTTCGGCGTCGTGCGCCAGGTGTCGACGGACCTTTCGGGTTACGTGTTCGCATCGCTCACCAGCTCCGAGCTGGGCGGGCGCCGCGAGCTGCTCGATCGTCTGGGACGCAGCAAGGAGCTGCCTTCGACCGAAGACCTCGAGAGCCTCTGGTACGAGCTCCAGCGGGAGATGACCGCCCAGGGGAAGGTGTCGCGTTACACCACGCCGATCCTCACCACGGACGGACAGGTCGAGGAGCGCGAGGTCATCCGCACCGGGCCCTTCGGCGCGATGTCGGGTGGCAAGTACCTCCTCTGGGAAGCCGAGGAGCAGAAGCTGCGGGAGCTGACGCGTCAGCCGCCGTCGCGCTACGTCGACACGGTCGAGCCGTTCGCGGCGACCACGACGGGCTTTGCACCCCTCGCGGTGGATCCCTCGAGCGGTTCGCTGCTCAACGCCCTTACCGATACGCCCGGCTTCACCGAGCGGATCAACCAGGGTGGCGTGGTCGGCTACGTGATCCTGTCGCTCGGCTTCTTCGCCCTCGTGCTGGGCCTGATCCGCTGGGCAGTGATCTCGAACACGAGCCGCAAGGTCGAGGCGCAGCGCAAGGCGAGTGGTGCCCGCGAAGACAACCCGCTCGGGCGCATTCTCAGCGTTCACGAAGAGAACCGGGAGGTGGACGCCGAGACCCTCGAGCTGAAGCTCGACGAAGCGGTGTTGCGCGAGTCGTCGAACCTCGAGCGCTTCCTCTGGCTCGTGAAGACGGTGAGCGTCGTGGCCCCGCTGCTGGGTCTCCTCGGGACGGTCACCGGTATGATCCAGACCTTCCAGGCGATCACCCTGTTCGGCGCCGGCGACCCGAAGATGATGGCCGGCGGTATTTCCGAGGCGCTGGTCACCACGATGCTGGGTCTGGTCACGGCCATTCCGCTGGTGTTGCTGCACGCGACGCTTTCGAACAGCACGCGCCGGATCATCGACATCCTCGATGAGCAGAGCGCGGGCCTGATCGCGACGAGGGCCGAGCACGGGAATGTTTGAATTCGAGGCCTACGGCGCCGTACGCGACTTCATCGAGCTGGGCGGCAACGTCCTGCTCGTGATCGCGTTCGTCACGGCGGTGATGTGGACCCTCATCATCGAGCGCTTCTGGTACTTCCGAACCGGGCACAAGGAAGAGACCCATCGCGTGCAGCGCGCTTGGGACTCGCGGGACGATCACTCGTCCTGGAATGCCCACCAGATCCGTCGGATGCTGATCTCGGAAGTCCAGCAGAAGCTCGAGCGGGGTCTGAACCTAATCAAGACGATCGTGGCGGTCTGTCCGATGTTCGGACTGCTCGGCACGGTGACGGGCATGATCGAGGTCTTCGACGTCATGGCCATTGCCGGCAGCGGAAACGCGCGCGGCATGGCCGGTGGCGTGTCGAAGGCCACGCTGCCCACGATGGCCGGGATGGTGGCCGCCCTGTCGGGGATGCTCTTCAGCATCCAGCTCGACCGCTTTGCGCGGGACGAGAGCCAGCGGGTGTCCGACCAGCTCGAGATCGTTCACGAGTAGACTGGCATGAGACGCCGCAGAGCTAGAGGCGAAGACGAAGAAGAGGTGAACCTGACGCCCATGTTGGACGTCGTGTTCATCATGTTGATCTTCTTCATCGTGACCGCGTCCTTCGTGAAGGAGGCGGGCATCGACGTCAGTCGCCCGCCCGCCTCGAAGTCGACGAAGCCCGCCAAGGGCAACATCGTCGTCATGATCACGGGGAACAATCAAGTCTGGATGGATGGCCGCCCGGTCGACCCCCGCGCGCTCCGGCCGAACATCGAGAGGCTCCATGCGGAGAACCCGCAGGGCTCGGTGATTGTCCAAGCAGATCAGGAGTCCGAGAACGGTCTCCTGGTGCAGGTCATGGATGCGGCCCGCCAAGCCGGCGTCGAGAGCGTGTCGCTGGCAGCCGAGGTCGTGAATTGACCGCCGCTCGCTTCCCTGTCGCCATTGGCCTCGCGATGGTCATCACCTTCTTCCTCTTCTGGGGGATGCAGGCGCTCGTGACCGTCACCGGAGAGCTGGGTGATGCGAGTGGCGGCAGCTCGATCGAGTTCGTTCGCGTCAAGCGGGACACCACTCCCGAGGCGAAGAAGCGCGAACCCCCGAAGCGGGAGAAACCCGAGCAGCCGCCGCCGCCGCCGCAGATGAACCTCGCCCAGAACATGAACCCCAGTGAGGGCGTGGGTGAAATCGTCCCCGTGGTCGACACCAGCGTCGAGCTGGCGAGCGCGACCAGCCTGGGAGCCGGTGGTGCCGACCAGGACGCGGTGCCGTTGGTCCGGGTCGAGCCGCAGTATCCGCCGCGCGCGGAGCAGCGGGGCATCACCGGTTGGGTCGAGGTCGGCTACACGATCGCGGCCAGCGGGTCGGTGAAGGAAGCCTGGGTCATCCGCTCTTCTCCGCCGAGCATCTTCGACCGCGCGGCCGTGACCGCCGTCAAGAAATGGCGCTTCAACCCCCGCATCGAAGACGGAAAGCCGGTCGAGCGGCCGGGCATGGCGACGCGGGTGGTCTTCGAGTTGGGGAAGAAACGATGAGATCGTCGTACAGCGCTCACCGGATTCTCGTACTCGCTGGTCTTCTGGCCTGTGGGTTGCTGTTCGCCGCTGCAGCCCACGCCCAGTACGACGACCCCGACGCGCGGCGGCCCGCTCCCGAACCGGTGGCGGAGCTCTCCGCCGAGGATCGCGCGAAGATGGAGCGCCTCCGCGCGCGCGACGCCGAGCGGAAGAAGCTCCGCAAGAAGTTCATTCTGCGGTCGCGCGCTACGCGTCTCCTGACCGCGGCCGGCGAGGAGCTCGAGGCCGAGGATGGCGAGGCTGCGCTCGCGCACCTCGCGAAGCTCAACCCGAAGCGCCTCAACCCCTTCGAGCGCGCCCGGGTGTACCTGATGCGCGGCTACGCCTCCTACGCCGCCGGCAGTCCGGCCGGAGCGGTCGAGAACTTCCGATTGGCGGTGCAGCAGGAGATCCTGCAGTCGAAAGAGGAAGCGGGCCTGCGCTTCAACACGGCTCAGCTGCTCGCGGGTCAACAGAAGTGGCCCGAGGTCACCGAGGCGATCATCGAGTGGTTCGACTACACCCTCGAGCCGACACCCATCGCCTACTACCTGCTCGCGGTCTCCTACTACCAGCAGGAGAAGCCGAAGGACGCGTTGGCCGCGGCGGAGACCGCCGTCGACATGTCCGACGAGCCCAAGGAAGGCTGGTTGACGCTGCTGGCGGCCCTCTACATCCAGAACGAGGACTACGGCAGCGCGATCCCGGTGTTCGAAGAGCTGGTGCTCCGCTATCCGAAGAAGCAGTACTGGGTGCAGCTGTCCCTGCTCTGGGGTGCGCGCGACAACTACCGGCATGCGCTCGCGGTGCAGCAGCTCGCCTACAAGCAGGGCTTCCTGGACGACGACAAGGAGCTGGTCCGGTTGGCACGCTCCTACCTGTTCCACGAGTTGCCGTACCCCGCCGCGAAGGTGCTTCAGCAGGGGCTGGAAGAGGGCCGGGTCGACGAGAACGTCGACAATCTCGAGCTGCTCTCCAACAGCTGGATCGCCGCCCGCGAGTACGAGAAGTCGCTGGCGCCCCTGGCGCAGGCGGCGGAAATGGCGCCGGACGGTAACCTGTACGTGCGGCTGGGCCAGGTGTACATGCAGCGCGAGAATTGGGGTCAAGCCGCGAAGCTGCTGAAGAAGGCCATCTCGCGCGGGGGGCTCGACAATGTCGGCAACGCCCAGTTGCTTCTCGGGATCGCCTACTACAACGACAAGAAGGTCTCGCAGGCGGTGGCTTCGTTCGGGCGTGCTTCGCGCTACGAGAAGTCGAAGCGAGCGGCCGAAGGCTGGATCACCCACATCGAGCGCGAAGCCGCGGCAAGCGGCGGGGGCGAGCAGGCCGCCGCGAGTGGTGGTGGCGATACGGCAGCGGCGACCGGCGGCTGACCCTCGGCTCTGGCTCGCTGCGGCGGCCCTCGCCGCTGGCGTGGGCTGTGCGCAGCCCGGCGTGCACTACCTCCCCGAGGCGCTCACGCCCGACGGGCTGCAGCAGGTGCGGTCGTATCGCGTGTGGGGCGCCTACGCGAAGCCCACCCTCGACCTCGGCCAGTACCAGAAGGTCCGTTTCGAGTTCGGGGCGATCGGCTACCGGGGCACACCTCGACTCGAGGCCGGTGCGCGGCCCGTGCGCGGAGCGGCTCCGCAGACCGGACGTCTCACCGAGAACGACGAGATTCGGCTGCGGCGCTACTTCCAGGAAACCTTCGAGCGCGAGTTCCGCAAGACGGGCGACTGGCAGCTCGCCGACGCCCCGGGGCCCGACACCTTGACGGTTCGCGCCCACGCCCTCGACATGGTGGCGCCGGTCGTCGCCACGCCGCGTGGTTCGGAGACGCGTTTCAGTCGTCGCGCCCCGGCCTTTACGATCGTGTTGGACGTACGCGATTCGGTCAGCAACGAGCCGCTGGCACGCGTCGTCGACCGACGTCAGGCGGTGGTCCGCTTCGGCGCTCCCATTCAGAACCAGGGCAACGTCCTCGACGGCGCCGGGGCGCGTCGCGCGATGCGACACTGGGCCCTGCAGCTGCGACGACACCTCGAGCGCCTGCGCACCTGAACCGCAGACGGTCCGCGCTTTCTTCGCGCGGGAACGGGACCGCGCCGCGGGTCGGCTACCAGAGACCGAGCGGGGCCTTGGCGCCTGCGCGCCGCCGCGAGCGCCGGCGTTCGCGGTCCGAGCGTCGGTTGCGGCGCATCCGGCCCTGAAGGGCGAGGCGCTTGCGCTCGGTCTCTTCGGGCGCGCGTTTCCCCGAGGCCTGGAACTCGCAAAACTTGTCGTAGGCCTCGATCTCGTGGCGCAGCTCCTGCACCACGAGTTCCACCATGATCGCGTCGTCGAGGTAGCCGATGCCGGGAATGCGATCGGGGATCAGGTCGTCCGGGTCGACGAAGTAGGCGAGGACGTTCAGGACGCGCGCGCGGTCGGGGCCGGTGAGGCGCCAGCGCTCGTCCTCTAGCATGCGAACCAGCTTCTCGAGTTGCTTGAAGCGGTCTTGAACGAACTCGGGGGCCTCTGCTTCTGCCACCTCCTCCATCAGCTCGTTGGATGCCTGGAGGATCAGCGCCTCGTCTCCGCCCCGCTTGCCTTTCTTCACCGTCTGAAGGCACTTGCGGAAGTAACGGAGATCCTTGTCGGAGAGGTCGAGTACGATTCGCATGCCGGCATCCTAGTCCCTCTGGGACCTCGAGGGCAGCCCTTTTCGCCGCTGTGCCGGGGCCCTTTCGGCCCGGGCTGCAGCCTCAAGAAGAGGCGCCGTTCGCTCGATGGGTCCCTCGATGGATTCACCGACCGGGTCCCTGCTGACCCTGGCGATCGCTGGGGGGCTCGCCGCGATGGGCGTGCGAGTGCTCGCCGCGGCCTGGGCGCGCGAACGCGCGCCGGAGGTCGGCATCGGGGTCTTCTTCATCGCGCTGGGTGCCGAGATCGCGTCGTACCCGCTCTCCCTCGGGCAGCGCGGGCTCTTCAACGGGCTGGCGGTGAGTACGTCGTGTGCCGCCCTGTTGATGTTCACCTATCGCGTGTTCCGACCGGGGCAGATCCTTGCGCTCGCGTTCGCCTGGGGCTGCGGACTGGTCGTGGCGAGTCTCTTCATCGTTCCGCACCTCGTGGGCTGGCAGTCGTTGACTCTGCGCTTGGCGTGGGCCTTGGCCCGCAGCGTGGCGCTCGTTTGGGCCACGTTCGAGTGCGCCCGCTACTACCTCCAGATGCGACGTCGTCTCCAACTCGGGTTGGCCGATCCGGTGACCGCGAACCGCTTCCTGCTCTGGTCGCTGTGGATCGGAGCGGCCGCCATGCTGCCCTTGTCCGGCGTGGTCATCCGCCTACTTGCGCTGCAGGGGCAGGCGACCGACGTCACGGTGACGACCCAGCCGGAAGGCGGGGTGCTCTTGTTCGCGGCGTGGATCTTCGGCTGGTTGCTGGTGGCCCTCGTCGCCCTGTGGCTCAGCTTCTTCCCGCCCGAGCGCTATCTCGGCTGGGTCCGTCGCACGGCGGTTTCGGGCGATCTGGCCCTCGGTACGGCAGCGCCCCGGAGCTGAGCGCTCAGGCGGCGCGGAAGCGCCCGTGGAGCCCGAGCGGCAGCGCGTAGGGCAGTCGCCATACGCCGACCGGTCCGTCCGCGACCCGCTGGGCATCGAAGACCTGGAACTGGGTCCGCCCGGAACCGAAGTCGAGGGAGGTTCCGACGAGCCAGCCCGCGCCGGCGGAAGCGTCGCTCGCCGGTACGAAGACGTGCTCTTCGGGGAGCCACTGTTCGGGGAACGGAAACTCCTGGCGCTTGCCGCTCTCGGCGTCGATTCGCACCAGGCCATCCAGCAGCGGGTGGGCTCCAGCGTTGGCGGGGCGGATCCGCGCGAGATGCGACACCGATCCGTAGCGTCGCCCGACCTGGCGTGGGTCGATGCTCGGGAACTCGGCGTTCCCGCCGAGCGTCTCGATCTGGACGGCTCCGCCGTCGGTCGGCAGACGCCAGCGCTGCAGCTCCGCCAGCGGAGAGCGCGACGACCACTCGCCCCACATGATCTTGCGCTGTTCCTCGAAGACGAGATCTGCGTTGGGGTAGAAGCAGCCATCGAGCCAGATCTCGTCCCCGCTCTCGAAGGCGTTGGCGAAGTGGAAGACGAAGGCCGCGGGCGCTTCGAGCCAACGCTGTCGCGTGGGGTCGGCCTTCTCGACCAGGAGGATGCGCGTGGATCGAGAGCCGTCCCATCGATGTCGCCCGAGGAAGGTGTGGGCATCGGCCGACGCGCGGTAGAAGAGCGGAGGCAGCACGAACACGAGGTAGCGCTCGGTGACGGTGAAATCGTGGATCATCACCGGTTCCTCGATCGGGATCGGCGTAACCGATCGCAGGTCCCCGCCGGCCGACAGGTGATAGACGAGCAGCCGGTCGACCCACGGCGCGCTCCCGAAGTTCCAGATCGTGCCGTCGGGCTCGATGCGCGGATGGGCCGAGAAGGGGAGTCCCTGCATCGCAGGATCGGGGGCCCAGGGACCCGCCGTCGTCAGCGCCTCCGGATCCAACCGGTATGCCGAGCCCCCTTCCCAGAGCGCGAGCAGCGCGTCGTCGAGCGGGAGCACGCTGATGTTCGCGACGTTGCCATCGTCGGGAGTTCCCGAGTCCGGCAGATCCGGCCAATGGGTCCCGAAGCCGGCTTGCAGGGGCCGGCCGGCCTCGCGCTCGCGGCGCCGCTTCGACGTTTCGATGAAGCGCGCACGGTGCCGCACGCCACCGTCCTCGAGAGCGAAGGCCTGCATGAGTCCGTCGCCATCGAACCAGTGCTGGTAGCGGCGCCCGGCGACCTCGTGGGCGGCCGGGCCGTTGCGGTAAAAGACGCCCCGGAGGCCCTCGGGCAGGGCTCCGGAGACGCGCTCGGCCGTTCCGGCGAAGGCTTCCTGCTCTGCGCTGGCGTAGCCGAGCAACCAGGGCCGCTGCTTCCGGGCCTTCGCGAACGCGGCGTGGACCGGATCCACGGCGTCGGCGCGGGACGACCAGGGCCAGCTCGCGGCGCCGACCGCACCGGCCAGCGCACCGCGCAGAAAGTCTCGGCGCCGCATCAGCGCAGCTCGATCGTGATGGAAGCGCCCTCGGCCCCCACTTCGATGGCCATGTCGTCGAAGGCGGGCGGGCCGAAGCTGCCACGCGCGTTGCGGCTGAAGCCGAAGCGTTCGGTCGGCACGCCGACCAGGTTCCGATCGAGTTCCTCGTTGGCGTTGGCATCGTGGAAACTCGAGACCCCGTAGCGCCCGGGTGCGATGTTCGGGAACACGAACTCGACCCGCTCGCCGGCAACGCGGAAGCTGCCGGCCAGGGGAGCATCGCCATCGAAGGCCTCCACCGAGGCGAAGAGGGCCGCGCGGACGGAGCCCGCGTTCGCCTCGGCGCCGGTGATCGTGACCCGGAGGTCACCGGCGGAGGCGCCAAGGGGAAGCAAGGCAGCGATCAGAGTCGAAGCGAATCCGAGACGCGTCATGAGCGTTTTCCTTTACGAGATGCGGGCGCGGCGGGTTTCTTCGGCGGCACGGGTTCGACCATGCCTTCGAGCTCGGCCAGGACTTCCGCGCACCAGGTGAGCTGGGCCTCGGCCCGAAGCTCGCCGCTGCGCAGGGTCATCAGCCAGAACCGCTGGTCGGCGGGCGCGCTGGCGGCGACCGCTTCGAGACGCGCGCGCGTCTCGGCATAATGTTCGAGGGTGCCTTCGAGCTCGGCGCGGAAGTCGCGGACCAGCCGTCGCGAAGCCTCGAGGTCCGTCCGGGCGCCGAAGAAGAGCTTGAGCAGGCGTTCGTCGCGCGGGGGGCGGTCGACGGGCGGCTCGTGGAGCCAGCGCTCCAGCGCTGCGCGTCCGGCGGCGGTGATCGTGTAGACATGGCGCGGGCGACCGCCCGCGCTCTCGGACTCGGCGCGCGTGGCGAGTCCGGCGGCGGCGAGCTCGGCGAGCATCGGGTAGATCCGGCCGAAGCCCTCGCTCCAGAAGTTCGAGATCGACCCTTCGATGACCCCGCGCAGGTCGTAGCCGCTCATGGGTCCCCACGAGAGGAAGCCCAGGAGCGCGACCTGGGTCCGGTTGGGTTGGGACGCCATGGCCGAAGCCTAATACATCCAACGGATATATAACAAGGATATATCGGTTCGCCGGGGATCCCGAGCGCACGACGCGGCGGTTCCGCCCGGGCCAGAGCTCGGGGGTAGGGCGCGAGGACCGTGGGGCGGGGCGCGGAGCTAGGCGCGCCGGCCGTGCCAGGCCAGGCCGACGAAGCCGAGCGCCAGCAGGGAGCCGGTCGAGGCTTCGGGCACCACGATGACGCGGAGCTGGTCGGTGAAGCCGTCGAAGACGCGGAAGTTGTCGATCGTCAGCGTGAGCCGGTCGGCGCTCAGCGTGATCGAATCGGCGGCTTCCCAGGTGTCGCGCCCCGACACGCCGGTGGGGTAGGCGGTGCCGGGCGCGCCCAGGCCGGCGTCCGAGGAGTTCAGTTCCGGGTCGGAGCCGATGATCCCCAGGATCGGGCGATCGAAGATGATCGAGCCCGACAGCTCGGCGCGGTTGGTCGAGCCGCCGTCTCCACTGTCGACGATGTCCATGTGGAGGAAGTAGGAGTCGACCACGCTACCCGCCGACAGGAACGAGACGCCGGGCGTGGTGGTGTAGGTGCCCGGTGTGGTCACGTTGACCGCGAGGGGGGAGCCCAGCGTCGTCGCCGAGCGTTCGAGGAACAGGAAGATCTGGCTGTCGCTCTCGAGGCCTTCCTCGATGACCGAGGGCGGCGCGTTGATCAGTTCGACGATGTCACCCGTCACCGACAGGCCGGCCGCGGTGCCGGGGAGCGCCAGGGCCACGCCGAGCGCGAGCGCAGCGCGCCAGGACTTCGCGGGTGTATTTCGCCCCATGAAGGACGTATCGGGCGGTACGTCCTTTGCTTGAGGGGAAAAGCCCTCTTTCGGCGTATCCGACCGGCTTTCCCGCAGTGGGGCCCGCCGTTGTCGCGCCGGTTGCCGGTGGCTGTGGGGCTAGGTGGGCTGCCAGGACCGGTCGGGCGCAGGCACCTGGTAGAGCGCGGCCGCATTCTCGAAGAGCACCTTGCGACGGATCTCGTCGGGGTGGTCCCCCCAGGCCGCGTCGATCTTCTCGCGGACGTTGCCGTAGAGGCAGATCGGATGTGGGTAGTCGGTCTCGAAGAGCACCCGATCCACGCCGATCTCCTCGATCAGGTGGCGCGCGGCGAACTCCTCGAAGAAGGAGCACGCCCAGACCTGGTCGCGGAGGTACTCGCTCGGCTTGCGCGTGAACTCGGGCTTCTCGGAGGGCACGTCGGTGTAGCCGAAGCCGTGGTCGAGGGCTTCCTTCACGAACGGGATCCAACCGATGCCGCTCTCGACCGAGACGACCCGCAGCTGCGGGTTGCGCGGCAGGATTCCCGACATCGCGATGTCCATCATCTGAATCGCGTTGTGCAACAGCAGCGCCATCGATTGGGTGACCGTCGTGGCGCGAATCCCGTGGGTCGCGAACCGGGCCGGGTTGTTCAGGTCGTCGGCGATGTCGCCGCTGCCGATGTGGAGACTGATCGGCAGGTCGACGTCCTGGGCGGCCTTCCACAGCGGCTCCCAGTGCGCGTCGCCCAGCAGGGGCATGCCGAAGTCCTGGGGCGCCCCCGTGAACAAGATGGCGCGGTGGCCGAGTGCGTGGGCGCGGTGGATCTCGCGCACCGCCGCGGGCACGTCCCAGAAGGGCAGGGCCATCACCGGGATGAAGCGGCGCGGGTCGGGCTCGATCCACTCGATCAGCCAGTCGTTGTAGGCCTGGACGCACGCGATCATCAGGTCCGGATCCTGGAGGCCCAGGAAGCTCTCGCTGCCGAAGCCGCCGACGTTCGGGTAGAGGCCCATTGCCCAGATCCCGACTTCGTCCATGTACGCGAGTCGTGCCTTCGCGTCGTAGGCGGCCGGCGGGCACTCGTCGAGATTCTTCGGCATCGAGGGGAAGGGTTCGTCCCAGCCGCCGATGGCGGTCGCTCCGACGGGGATCGCACGCTCCGCCGTTCCGAAGCGCCACACGTCGACGCCTTCCTCGGTGCGGACCATGTGGGGGGCTTGGTCCCGGTACTTCGCCGGGAGACGCGAGGTCCAGACGTCACCGGGCTCGGTGATGTGGGTATCCGCGTCGATGAACCAATCGTCGTACTTCATGGCAGCTCCTTGGGCTGCCATTCTATTGGTTGAGCTGTTCCGAGGGCAATCGTATGCTGCGAGACGATCGATGGGAACGTCCTGGAGTATCCATGTCCCAACCGGTGATTCTCGAGGCGGCGATCAACGGCGTCACCACCGAAGAGAAGAATCCTCACGTCCCGATCCTGCCCGACGACGTCGTTCGCGACGCCCTCGCGTGCTTCGACGCGGGCGCATCCGTCGTCCACGCCCACAACCGCAACATCATGTGGGTTGGGCGGGAAGCCGCCGACGACTACCTCCTGGCGTGGCGCCGCATTCTGGCCGAGCGCCCGGACGTACTCTGGTACCCGACGGGGTCCTCGGGGTCCGACACCGCGTCGCTCTACGAGCACGTGCGCCTGATCGATGAAGAGGTCTCGCTGCCGATCTGCTTCGTCGATCCGGGGTCCACGAACATCGGGTTCCCGGGCCCTGATGGATTGCCGGCCGGCGTCGTCTACGCCAATGACTTCGAGCGTATCCGCGACGCCTTCAACCTGTGTCGCTCCCTCGAGATGGGACCCAGCCTGGCGATCTACGAGCCCGGCTGGCTGCAGACGGTGCTCGCCTACGTGCGGCGCGGCGCGATGCCCCCCGGTGCGATGGTGAAGCTCTACTTCGGGGGCGACTACGGACTGTTCGCGTCCGAGCCCGGTGTCACGTTCGGGCTTCCACCGAAGGAGTCGGCGCTCCTGGCCTATCTCGACATGCTCGAGGGCTGCTCCCTGCCATGGTCGGTGTCGGTGTGGGGCGGCGATCTCCTCCAGACACCGGTGGCGCGCCTCGCGCTCGAGCGGGGCGGGCATCTGCACGTCGGCCTCGAGGAGCACTTCGACCCGGATCGCAAACCGACGAATGTCGAGCTCGTCGAGGAGGCCGCAGCGCTATGCGCCGAGGTCGGGCGGCCCCTCGCGACCTGTGCAGAAGCGGCCGAGATCATGGGCCTGCCGCGCAAACCGGTCGTCCGCGCCTGACCGACGACGCCTGGGATCGTCGCTAGAGTCGCGCTCGAACCAGGAGGAAGCGCGCATGCGAAACGTGGTCGTCTGGGGCACGGGAAACGTCGGGCGACCCGCATTGCGCGCGGTGCTCTCCGACCCGCGTCTGCAGCTGGTGGGGTGTGTCGTCAGCGATCCCGCGAAGGAGGGCCGCGACGCCGGAGAACTCTGCGGTCTGCCGCCGGTCGGCGTGGCGGCGACGCGGGACACAGCGGTTGCGCGGGCGGCCGACGTCGATTGCGTGGTCTATGCCGCGACCGGAGACACCCGTCCGCTCGAAGCCCTCGAGGACGTGACCGGCTGCCTGCGGGCGGGAGCGAACGTGGTATCGACATCGCTCTACGGCCTGCTGTATCCGCCGGCGCTCGCGGGACCGATCGCCGACCAGTTCGCGGAGGCGTGCAAGGAAGGCAGCAGCTCGATCTTCGTCTCGGGGATCGACCCGGGCTGGGCTCTGGACGTGCTCCCGCTGCTCTTGAGCGGGGTGGTGGCCGACCTGCAAGAGGTGCGGTCCCAAGAGGTCTTCAACTACGCCCTCTACGACCAGCCCGACGTGGTGCGCAACGTGATCGGTTTCGGTGGGTCGATGGACGAGCTGCCCGCGATGCTCAACGAGTTCGCGTTGCGCTCGGTCTGGGAGCCGATGGTGCGAACGGTCGCGGACGGGCTCGGCGTGTCCCTCGACCGGGTCGAGACCGAAGTGGAGCGACGCCCCCTGGAACGCTCGATCGAGGTGTCGGGCATGGGTCGCTTCGAGGCCGGCACCCAGGGCGCATTCCGCTTCGAGGTGCGCGGCATCGTCGGGGAGGCCCCGAGGATCGTCGTCGAACACGTGACGCGGATCGACGATGCCTGCGCCCCCGAGTGGACCCAGTCGCCCGGCGGCCAGAGCATGCACCGGGTGCTGCTGCGCGGTCGTCCCTCGTTGACCGTCGATCTGCACTCCGAGGACCCGAGTGAGCCGGGCGCGGGAGCCGGGGGCAATGCGACCGCCGCGAACCGCGTGGTGCTCGCGATCCCCGACGTGTGCGCGGCGCCGCCCGGACCGCTCGGCGTGCTCGACCTGCCGACACCGCGCGCAGCGGTGCGCTGGTAGCCCGCCGGCCGTCCTGCACCAGCATCGGGTCACCAGGTCGACTTCAGACGCTCGTCGCGAAGAGCCCCGGCGTGCGGTCAGGGCGGATCGTGTAGTCGGGAAACAGCCGATCCGCGTCTCGACTTCCCAGATGGACGTCGAGGGCCTCGGCGAAGACGTCGCGGTAGTCGGTGGTGATCTGCAGGTCGCGCCCGTCGTAGAGATCATCGTCGGACAGTCCCGGCCAGGAGTCGTCGCGCAGGTGCACCCGCCCACCAGCGACGCCACCTCCGAGCGCCAGCATCAGACCGCCGTGACCGTGCTCCGTTCCGCCGCCATCGTTCTCGTCCGCAGTGCGGCCGAACTCGGTCATCGCGAGGAGGGCCGTGCGGTCTCGATCGCTGCCGAGGTCGGCGTCGAAGGCCGCCAGCGCGGCCGCCAGGTCCGCGGTGAGGCCGCTGAGCCTCGGGGTTTCATTCGAGTGGGTGTCCCAACCGCCGGTGTTGACAGTGACGATGCGCACGCCGATGTCCGCCTTCACGAGGGCGGCCGCGTCGCGCAGGGCGCGGCCGAGGCTCGAGTTGGGGTAGGGCGCCGTGGTGCTCGCTTCGACAGAGGCCACCGTGTCGATGGCAGACAGCGCCTCGGCGAAGCCCCGCTTCACCGCTTGCTCGGGCAGGGCGGCGTAGCGCTGCTCGAGGGCGGCACTGACCACTTCGGGGTACTGGCCCCGGATCCGGAACCGATCGATGGAAGGGAAGGCCAGGGCGGGAGCCGGTCCCACGATCGACACGTCCTTGGCGTTCCCCAGCGTGATACCGGCGAGGGCCTGCCCGCCGGCTTCGGCGGCGAGGTAGCGGTTCAGCCAGCCGGTGGAGACCGTCTTGTCGCCGGGGACCCCGCGCTCCATGAAGTCCTGAGCGTCGAAGTGGGAGCGGGTGGGGGATGGACTCCCACTGGCATGCAGGAGGGCCAGGCGTCCGCCGGTGTAGAGCGGCGTAAGCGCAGCGAGCCCCGGGTGGAGGCCGAAGAAGCCGTCGAGGTCGATGAGCTGGCCCTCCGGGATCGCGAGGGTCGGTCGCCGCGCGTAATAGTCGGCGTCACCGGCCGGGACACACAGATTCAAGCCGTCCGCTGCACCGCGTAGGAAGAGGGTCACGAGGACGCGGTCGGTCCCGGCCGCGCGCCCGAGGCGGGGGAGCAGCAGGGCGCCCCCCGTGGCCACGGCTCCCTGTAGGAACGCACGACGGCTCCAGCCGCGACGGCTCATGCGACGGTCTTTGCGATGGGTCTCTCGTGTTCCAGGCATGATCATCTCCTTCAATGAAGCAGGAATTCGGGGCTCGAGAGCAGAAAGGCGGCGGCTTGTTCGACCCGCTGGTCGACGGGGCGCGTGCGGAGCGCGTGCGTCACCCCGATCGCGCCGCTCCGCGTGGCGGCGGAGACGCCTTCGGGGAACCAGCGCGCGATGAGCGCGTCCACGATCTCGAAGCCGTTCGCTCCGTCGTCGATGCCAAAGGCTGGTGCGTAGCCGTCGCGCCCGCGGGCGGCGCGCTCGATCTGGTTGAGGGTGGTGACGAGACCACCGGGGCTCGCCCAGGCTCCCGAAGTGTCGGGGTAGCCGGTCGGGGGGCGCGCACGGAAGGGGCTCTCGCCGAGCTCGGCGATCTGGTCTTCCACGGTGTCGGCGATGGCGTCGACCGGCGCATCGAGGCGTCGGGCGAGGCTCGCTACGAGCACGGCAGGTCGCTTGACCTTCGAACCGCGAAACCTGGGGGTGTCGAGGAACTCGGGAGAGCCGAGCAGTACGCGCATCACAGCACGGAGATCGCCTTCGGTGGCCAGGTAGCGGTTCGCCAGCTCGCCCACCAGACGCTCGGGGGCCGATTCGTCGACGAAGCGCACCACGAGCTTGCGTGCCAGAAAGCGCGCCGTCTCGGGACGCCGAGCGAGGTGCTCGAGCAGGCGTTCCCCCCCGGAGAGCCCTTCGCCCGCGTCGATCGGGAAGCCGAGCGGTGCTTTGGAGGCGTCGTCGTGACGGTCGCTCCGGAAGCGGAAGCCATCCGGTTGGCTCTGATCGAGGGTCCAGCCGGTGAGCGTGCGCGCCACCTCCTCGATGTCAGCCTGGGTGTAGCCCGAGTCGACACCCATGGTGTGGAGTTCGAGCAGCTCTCGGGAGTAGTTCTCGTTCAATCCGCCGTCGCGATTGAAGCGGTTGTCGAGGTACTCGAGCATGGCTGCCGAGCGCGCCGTGGCGATCAACATGTCCGAGAAGCGACCGAGCACGTGGGGGCGGATCGCATCGCGTTCGAAGGGAACGACGGTGCGCCGCAGGTTTCCGCCGCCCGCGAAGACGCTGAAATGGTTGAACCAGAAGTCGACGAGCTGCTCCTCGAGCTGTCGTCGCGACGAGAGCATGCGAAGGATACGGGCTTCGGTGAGCTCCTCGCGTGGGGTGGCGTCGTCGAAGCGCGCCCGCAGGGTGGGGACGTCCATCGTCAGGCTGGCGAGCCGCGCGAGACGGGCGCCGAGCGCAGGGTCGGCGAGGCTCCCCGGTGCCAGTTGGGCCTCGATGAACGCGGTGACTCCCAGGGCTTCGATCTCCTGGCGCGTCGCGGCATTCGCTCCGTAGGTCAGCCGCGCGAGCACGTGTTCCGCCTGGGAAGGGGCGGGCGGAGGCGCTGCGCAGGGAGGGCGTCCCGCACAGGCGAGGCCCGAGGGGCCCGGGCGCCCGGTGCTCGAGTACTGCTCGATGAAATGGCCGAAATCGACGCCGTCGACTGTGGCCGAGCCGTCGGCATCGGCATCGAGCGCATACGCGGCGTCGCGTTCGCTCATCCCGAAGCTCTCGAGGAAGCGAAGGAAGTCGCGCCCGTCGACGCGGCCGTTCGCGTCCAGGTCGGCGTCGCAGCGGTTCCCGAAGCCGTCCAGGTCGGTGTCGAGCTGGGAGGGGTTCGGGGTGTCCAGGCAATTGTCGTCCGGGTCGCAGACCCCGTCTTGGTCGACATCGGGCCCGCTCGGACACGCCAGCGCCGGCGGTGCCGCGAACATGCAGACGAGGACCAGCGCAGAGTACCCGAGCGTCGCGCTGCGAAGATCGAAGGAGGGAAATCGGAGCATCGCGGACCTCTCCCCCAAGGTCCGCGCTGGCACTCTCGGGTTCGGACCCGTCGTCGAGCGGTGACGCCGGTCACCGAACCCCGCCGGTCGCGAAAAATCTCGATCCGCGAAGGCACGCCGAACGGAGATGTAACGAAGTCGTCCGAGCGACCGACTCTTCGGGAGAGCGATGTCTGCCTGCAGGTGCGTCGCGGTAGACTGGCCCCGTTGCAGCCGGGAGGAGTTCCGTGCCGATTCGTCGCCCAGGCCTTGCCCACCTCTGCGCCGTTCTGATGATGCTGGGGGCGGGATCCTCCGCGTGGGCGGTTCCGCTCGCGGTGACGAACCCTGGCTTCGAGGATCTGTATCTCGCGGGCAATCTGCCCGCCCAGTACATGGGCGACGTGCCGGGAGGCGCGTTCCCGACGGGTGGTCCTCCGACGGGTTGGGACGCCTTCACGCCGGCGGGAGCGCCTGGCCTCGTCGGGGTCCTGAATCCTGCGCAGCCGCCCGTGGCGACCTGCTTTCCGGCCGGCGCACCCGAGGGCGACAACGTGCTCCTGCTCTACCAGAGCGGCGGTGCCGGCGGGAACCCGTACGGGGTGCGCCAGATCCTCGTGGACGAACTCCAGCCCAACACGCGCTACACGCTGACCGTCGAGGTCGGCAACATCGCGTCCTGCGCCGGACTGGTCAGCCCGTACACCGGGTTCTTCGACCTCGAAGGGTTCCCGGGCTACCAGGTGCAACTGCTCGCCGGTGGCAGTCTGCTCGAGGAGGACGACAACACGCTCTTCGCCGAGCTGCTGCCCGCCGAGGGCGAGTTCCGGACCAGCCAGATCGTCTACGAGAGCGGTGACACGGTGACGCCCGGGCAGGCGCTCGAGATCCGGCTGATCAGTCTCAACCAGGCGACCGCGGCCCCGGGGCAGGACGGCGTGGAGGTCGATTTCGATCAGATCGTGCTCGAGGCCACGCCGCTGCTGGCGGTGCCGAGCGTCCATCCGGCCTGGCTCACCGCGGTCCTGGGGGTCGCCGGCGTCGCAGCCCAGCGGCGTCGCAGCCTTCGCGGTAGGCGCTAGAGCGACTCGAGCTCGCTCGCGACGACTACCTGATTGCGTCCGCGCGCCTTCGCCTCGTAGAGCGCGCGGTCCGCGGCGGCGATCACGGTCTCGAAGTCGGGGATGTGGGGGTTCCAGGCGGCGACCCCGATGCTGAGCGTGACCGAGACGGATTGCCCCTGTCCCGAATCGATCTGCAGCTCCTCGACCGCGGCGCGCAGCCGTTCGGCGAAGATGAGCGCACCCGGCGCGTCGTTGTTCGTGAGGACGGCCAGGAACTCCTCGCCGCCGTAGCGTCCGCCGCAGTCCGTGGCGCGGACGCGCTCGCCGATCACGCCCGCGACCCGACGCAGGACCTCGTCCCCGACCAGGTGTCCGAACTGATCGTTCACGCGCTTGAAGTGGTCGATGTCGATCATCACGACCGCGAACGAGAGCTGGTGGCGCCGCGAGCGATTGAACTCGGCAGCGAGCGTCTGGTCGAGGAATCGGCGGTTCGGCAGGCCGGTCAACGGGTCGGTCGACGAGAGGCGCTCGAGCTCCCGGTTCTTCTCGATCAACTCCTTCTGGGCCGTCACGAGCTTGAGGTTCAGGGCGATCCGCGCGATCAGATCCTCGGGCTGAAAGGGCTTGCCGATCACGTCGGCGGCACCGCGGCGCAGCAAGCGTGCGCGCCGGGCGGCGTCGGTCACGCTGGTCAAGACGATCACGGGCACCAGCGCGCCGTCGTCTCGCTCGGCGTTGGCGCGCACGAGCTTCTCGCCGTCGAGGAGCGGCATCACGAGATCGCAGAGCACGAGATCGACGGGCTCGGAGAGCAGGCGTTGGAGCCCGGTCACGCCGTTGTCGGCCTCGAGGATGCGGTCGAAGAGCTCGGACTCCTCCAGCGCCTTGCGGATCTCGGTGCGCTGACGATCCGAGTCCTCGATCAGCAGAATCGTGGACATGACGGCTTCCAACCCAAGGGAGCTCCGGTACCGGTGCAAGGGGCTTCGGAAATGGGGGTACGACAGTCCTGCATCGGCAGGATGCGTTCCGGACCGAAGCGGCTTGGGCGTCCGCGCCACAATCTGGTGTGGGCAACGCTCGGCCGTGCGCAACCGGGCGCCGAAGCGCCCAGGCTGGGAGCTCTTTCCGAGTGCGGTCGGGGATCAGTGGGCCAGCAGGTCCTTCGCGATCGCGCGGATCTGGATCTCGTCCGTGCCCGCGTAGATCTGCAGGACCTTCGCGTCCCGGGCGAGCTGCTCCACGACGTACTCGGCCATGTAGCCGTTGCCGCCGTGCACCTGCACCGCCTCCATCGCCACCTCGACCGCCGCCCGCGCGGCGTAGAGCTTCATGGCCGACGCCTCGGCGAAGGTCATCGACTTGCCATGGGCATTGAGCTCGATGGTGCGGAACACCAGGTTCTGGAGGTTCATCCGCGCGACTTCCATCCGCGCGAGCTTGTCCTGGATGAGCTGGTACTCGCCGATCGGCCGTTCGAACTGCACCCGCTCGCGCGCGTACTTGAGCGAGAGCTCGAGGCAGCGGTCGACCATGCCCAGGGCCATGGCGGCGACCCCCGAGCGCTCGGTCTGGAAGGTGTCCTTTGCGCCCTCGCGTCCGCCGCCCTTCTTCGAGAGCGCGGCCTCGCCCCCGAGCAGCCGGTCCATGCCGACGCGAACGTCCTGGAGGAAGAGTTCGCCGGTGGGGGAGGAGTGCATGCCCATCTTCTTCAGGGGCGGGGTCTGCTCGAAGCCGGGCATGCCGCGGTCGAGCACGAAGTTCAGGATCTTGCGGTCTCGCGGGTCCACGTCGGGCTCGTCGAGCTTGCAGATGAACACCGTCGTGTCGGCGTGGGGCCCGTTCGTGATGAAGGTCTTCGATCCGTTCAGGACGAACTCGTCGCCTTCGCGCCGGGCCGACGAGCGCATGCCGCCGAAGGCGTCGGAGCCCGAGCCGGGCTCGGTGATCGCCCAGGCTCCGATTTTGTCGAGGGTCAGCAGGTCGAGGGCCCAGCGCTTCTTCTGCTCGACGTTGCCCTTCGAGAGGATCGCGCTGGCGGTCAGACCGACGCTCACACCCATGGCGGTGACCATGCCCGGGCAGTAGCGACAGAGTTCGATGATCGGGATCAGCGTGGCGGCCGCCTGGTCGGCCTTCGCCGCGACGTCGACCGGGGCCTTCTTCTTGTCGGAGCTGCCTCCGCCGCCCAGTTGCTTCTCGAAGCGGCTGCGTGCCATCTCGTCCATGCCGAACGCGCCGTACATCTTGCGCAGGATGTCATAGGGCGGGAGGTCGCCGTGCTCGAGGGCCTCGACGTTCGGCGCGATCTCGTCCTCGACGAAACGCCGCACCGCGTCCCGGATCATCAGCTGCGATTCGCTCCACTCGATCATGACGACTCCCATTCCGCCCGAGACTCGGGCACCTCCGACAGGATGTCGGAGAGATTCGATTGCAGATGCAGCAGCAGGCGCGCGAGGCGCTGGCGCTCGCTGCGGGGCACACCCGATCGCAGCTGCTTGCGCAGCACGCGATCGATCTCGTGGATCTGGTGTACGAGGTCCTTGCCGGCGGGTTGGATCGCGACTCGCCACACGCGTCGGTCTTCGGCGTCGGGCTGGCGCTCGACGCAGCCGCGTTTCTCCAGGTCGTCCACCACCGAGCCCGTCGCGGCCCGGCCCAGACCCAGACCCTCGGCGAGTTGGGTCTGGGTCAACGGGCCGGACTCGTTGAGGTAGGAGAGCAGGCTGGCCTTCGAGAGGTTCAACCCGAGGCACGCAAAGCGACGGTCGTACGCCTGGCGGATCGCCCGGGCGGTGGCCATCAGCGTGCCTTCGACGCGCTGCCAGGGCGGCGCGTCCAACTCGTGCTTCGAACTCGACATGGGTGGGGGCGTCTCGCCGGTTGGCGTCGGATCAGCCGCGGCGGAGCAGGGTGCCCGTGCCGAGGCCGCCACCGCAGCACATCGTGACGATGGCGTGCTCCTTGTTGGCGCGCTCGAGCTCGTGCACCGCCTTGGTCATCAGGACCGCGCCGGTACCGCCCAGCGGGTGCCCCAGGGCGATCGCGCCGCCGTTCGGGTTCACCGTCGCCATGTCGGGCTTCAGCTCCTTCTCCCAGGCGAGCACCACCGAGGCGAACGCCTCGTTGATCTCGACGACGTCGATGTCGCTCATCTGCATGCCCTGGTCGCTGAGCAGCTTCTGGGTGGCGTAGATCGGGCCGGTGAGCATCAGCACCGGGTCCGAGCCGACCAGGCAGGTGTCGACGATCGTCGCCTTCGGCGTGACGCCCAGGGCCTCGGCCTTCTCACGGGTCATCAGCAGCACCGCCGCGGCGCCGTCCGAGATCTGGGAGGAAGTACCCGCCGTGTGCACGCCCTCGGGCAGGTTCGTCTTCAGGCCGCCCAGGGCTTCGAGGGTGGTCTCGCGCAGACCCTCGTCCCGCTCGACCCGGTGGGTGGTGCCGAGGGGCTTGCCGTCGTCGCCGAGGTCCGGCGCGTCGATCGGCAGGATCTGCGAAGCGAACCGGTTGTCGTCCCACGCCTCCGCGGCGCGGTCCTGGGACAGCTTGCCGAAGGCGTCGATGTCCTGGCGCGTCAGGCCCCACTGCTTGGCGATGCGCTCGGCACCCTCGAACTGGGACGTGAACTCGTAGTTCGCCCAGTAGGCCTTGGTGACCGGCTTGCCGACGCTCGGCTCCTTGGGGATCGTGGCACCCATCGGCACGCGACTCATGATCTCGACACCGCAGCCCACCGCGCAATCGACGACGCCGCCCGCCACCAGGGCGTAGGCGAGGTTGGTGGCCTGTTGCGAGGAACCGCACTGGGCATCGACCGTGGTCGCAGCGGCCTCGAGGGGGAGGTTCGCGGTGAGCCACGCGTTGCGCGTGACGTTCATCGTCTGCATCCCGACCTGGCCGACGCAGCCGCCGACCACCTGGCCGACTTCCTTGGGGTCGACGCCGCTGCGGTCGAACAGGGCCTTCTGCACCTGGGCGAGGACTTCGGTCGAGTGGGTGGTGGACAAACCGCCCCGGCGCTTGCCGAGGGGAGAGCGGACGGCTTCGACGATCACGACTTCGGTCATGGGGACACTCCTTGGTGGATGGACGTCAACGGGCCGAGATTCTAGGTCGTCATATTGTATGAGGCCATACATTATGGCTCCGGCGAGGAGATCCCGGCCGGGCCGGCTTCGGGGGCGGGGCCCGACGCACGCGAATCGGCACCGCGCTCCGTTCGACCGCCGAACGGGGGGCCCGCCCAGGAGCACGACCAGGGGGAATGGCGGCTGGTGGGAGCCGCGGCCCGATCGCGCGAGCCCCGTGGGGGAACGAAGCGCGGTGCCGAAGAGCGCGGGAGCGGCCGGAGATCCGAGCTGCCGAGCTCTTGATGGTTGTGTGCCGGCAAGGGCCGGGCGCGTCACAGGAAATCGCCCGCGTCCGGGTGACCGAAAGCTCGGCGGGCTCATTTTCCCGTGAGTAGACTGGGTGCCCCCTCGGCCCCGGCGCGCCGCGTTCGCCGGGAATCGATGGGCACGCAAAGCAGGGAAGGATTGGAATGCGTTGGCGCAAGGGCGAGCGGAGCCGGAACCTCGAGGACCGAAGGGCCCAGACCGGGCGCGGGCGGGGTCGGTCTCCGTTCGGCCGCGGTGGTTCGCCGGTCCGGCTGCCGCTTCCGACCGGGCGCGGCGGCAAGATGAGCATCTGGTCCCTCTTGCTGATGCTCGGCGTGATGTGGTTCCTCGGAATCAACCCGCTGAGCCTGCTCACCGGTGGCGGGCTCGGGGGTGGCCTCGGCGGCGGAACGCAGGTGGGCGTCGATCCCTTCGGCGGCGGGGCAGACGTCGCGGCGGGTGCGCCGTTCCGCGCCTCACCGCAAGAGGAAGAGCTCGTCGACTTCGTCTCGTTCACGCTCGACGATCTGCAGTCGACCTGGGTGCGATTGCTGCCCGGCTACCGCGATGCGCGCCTCGTGCTCTTCCGGGGAGCGACGCGCTCCGCCTGCGGTACGGGGCAGCGCGAGATGGGGCCCTTCTATTGTCCCGGGGACCAGAAGGTGTACATCGACTTGTCCTTCTATCAGGACCTGCGCACCCGCTTCGGGGCCCCCGGCGACTTCGCCCAGGCCTACGTCCTGGCCCACGAGATCGGCCACCACATCCAGAAGCTCACCGGGATCGAGGAGCGCGTGCGCAGTCAGCAGCGCGCGAGCCGGAGCGAGGCGAACCGGTTGTCGGTGGCGATGGAGCTGCAGGCGGATTGCCTGGCCGGTGTCTGGGGCCACGACGCAGCGAAGCGCGGGATTCTCGAGCCGGGTGACGTGGAAGAGGGGCTCCGCGCCGCGGCGGCGATCGGGGACGATCGCATCCAGGAGATGTCGGGGGGCGGCGTCCATCCCGAGTCCTTCACCCACGGCAGCTCGGCCCAGCGCACCGAGTGGCTGCGCCGCGGGCTGGAGCGCGGGGATCCGAACGCCTGCGACACCTTCGGCCGGCGCTAGCCCGCAGCTCGTGTCGGTTCTCGGTGTGAGCCCCTAACGCACTGATCTGTAAGCGGATCAGTCGCGATCGTTCGGCGCCGGGAAAGCGCTCCCGCGCGGTGACGTCCGCGCCTCGGCTTGCATTGGGGAGGTGAGGTGTGGAGTGTGCGCGCGGGGCGGCGCTCGTCGCCCCGGTGAACACCGGCGCGTGCCGGCGCGCACCCGGTTTCCGAACCCCAATCACAAGGTGGACCCATGCGTTTCGAAAACCCCCGGCAGGCGTGCCGGGGCTCTCGCGGTGTCGGGATCGTCCTGGCGCTGTCCCTGTCCTGGTTCGTGGTGTCGGCGGCTCACGCCGAGGACATCGTCGTCGTGAAGGGCGACTCCCTGCGCGGCACCGTCGTCGATCTCACCCCGGCGGGTGCCGTCTTCGAGCCGATCCACGGCGCGGGCTCCATCGTGATTCCCTGGGCCGACATCGAGTCGATCCAGTCGTCGACCGAGTTCGGGATCCTCTACGGAGACGACGGCGAAGCGCAGGGCCAGCTGCTCGACGTGTTGGACGACGGCAATTCGCTCCTGATCGGAACCGAAGGAGGCGCCGCCCAGCGGATCGAACCGGGCACCCTGTTCCGGACCTTCCGGGACGGCGCGGTGAACGCGACGCTGATGGACCGACTGCGCAGCACCTTCCGCTACTGGGAAGCCTCCTTCGATGCGGGTGCGGCCTACAACTCGAGCGCGACCGAGACGGTCCTCGGCACGACCGGGCTGCGGCTCTTCCGGGAGAAGGGGCCAACGCGCTTCCTGCTCGAGGGGTCGGGCCGCTACGGCAATCAGAAGAGCCGTGGTGAGGAGCGCTCGGTCACCGAGAACGTCGTGATTGGCTTCCTGCGCGGAGAGTACGACTTCACGGATCGCCTCTACGGCTATGCCTCCCTGCGCGGCACCCACGACGCGATTCAGCATCTCGCCCTGCGCGGTGAGCCGCGCGCCGGTGCCGGTGCGCACATCGTCCGCAGCGACCGCTTCAACTTCTCCGCGGACGTCGGTGGCGCCTGGATCTACGAGCAGTTCTTCGGCACCGAGCCGATCGATGGCCTGCCGCCGCTGAAGCGGAACCGCGGGCGCAACAACTACTGGACCATTGCGTTCGGTGCCCAGGCCGATGCGCAGCTTCCCTTCGGCACCATCTGGCGGGGCCGGGCCGAGTACCTGCCGGCCGTCGACGACTGGGAGCGCGACTACCTGATTCGTGCCGAGACGTCCCTCGAGTTCCCGCTCCTCGAATGGCTCGCCTTCCGGGTGGCGCTGATCGACGAGTACGACAACACCCCGGCCGAAGGCGCCCGGCGCAACCGGGTCACGACCACGGCAGCGCTCTCGCTCCGCTTCCCTTAGGCGTGTCGCAGCCCTGGGGGCGGGGCTCCCGCCCCCGGCGCTGCGATCCCCGTCACATTCCGTCCGCGAGGCTCCGCCGCTAGAAGGCTCGGAGGCAGCGACGGAGGTGACCGATGGGCGACAACGTCCGGGAACGGGAACCGCTGGCGACCGAGCCGGCGACGGGCTTCGAGCGCTACGCAGTCACGCTGATCGTCGTGTCCGGGGACGTCCCCGGCGACGAACACGGGATCCTGCGGCCTCGCTGGGTGATCGGTTCGGGGGAGGGCGCCGACGCGGTCTTCGACGACCCGACGATGGTCGCTGCACACGCGGCGGTCGAGTTCCATCGCGGCGGGTTCCGGCTCGTAGCGCTGGCGCCCGCGGAGGCGCCGGTGGGCTGCAACGGGCAGAGCGTGACCCAGCAAGAGCTGCGTCACGGGGACCGCATCGCAGTCGGCAATCACGTCCTGCAGATCCTGATCGAGAAACCGGACGCGGCCCCGATCTACCGGATCGATGGGTAGGGCGCGCGCGTCGGGCGCCGACCCACGCGGACTAGCGTCGCGCGACTTTGCGCGGGCCGGCCTGGACCGGCGCCGGCTGCTGCCAGGGGTCGAAGCGGGTCTGGCGGGCGGTGACGATGTAGCGCTGTGGCGCATCCCCGACGAAGTAGAAGGGGTAACACGTCACCAGGGTGAGCGTCGGTTCGTCGGTCGGGGCCAACACGTCCACCCGGTCCGGGGTGACGATGTCGATCTGTGCGACCTCGTAGTGGGTCACGCCGCCGAGCGTGGTCAACGAGAGCGCGTCGCCGGCCTCGAGATGGCGGAGTCCGCGGAAGTAACCGTCTCGATGTCCGGCGATGCCCAGATTGCCGTCCTCGCCGAGGCGGGCGGTGCCTTCGATGCGTCCGACCGCGCGGTCGAGGGTCGTCTCGTCGGTGCCGTCGAGCACCATCACCGAGACGTCGGCCGCCGGGATCTCGAGCCGACCGAGTGCTTCGACCGCGGCCTCGCGGGACGCTTCGTAGCGCTCGATCCGGCCGGGCGACCAGTCGCGGAAGTCGGGCGCTTCGCGGTGCAGCGCCTGCTGGCGCGCTAGGGCCGAATCGAAGGCTTCCCGGGTGGCGGTCTGGGTGTGCTGGGCCTGGGCGCACGCCGCGACGTAGAGCGCGGTGCACACCAGGCCGCCCACCCCGAGCACCCACTCGAGGCCGCGCAAACCGGCCCGGAGCACCCGGCGCGGGGCGCCGGGCGTTCGGGGACGATGCGTGGATGACGCCGGGTTCATCCGAACCTCGCGTTCGCGGAGTCGCCGCAGGGGGCGGTCCTAGCCGAGGAAGCGGCGGCGGGCCCAGTGCACCACGACGGCGCCGGCCAGACCGAGGGCACCGGCGAAGCCAACGGCCGGCAGCGAGCTGGCGGTCTTCGGCAGCTCGATCGGCGCGGGCTCGGGCTCTTCCACCGGCTCCGGCGGCGGAGGCGGTGCGGGAGCCGGCTCGGCGACCGGCGGCGGCGGGGCCGGCTCGGGCTCGGGCGTGCTCGCGCACGCGCCGAGGAACAGGGCCATCACGATGAAGAGACAGATGCGCTTCATGAAATCCTCACATCGGGGGGGACAGTGGGGCGAAGCATGACATACCCACGGGGGTCCTGCAGGCCCTCGAATGGGTGGATTCCTACTCGTCTCGGCGCGGACGCTGGGGGGGCGATCCAGGGCGGCCGGGCCGGGTGGAGGCGGTGTCTCGGCGTTGGCGCCACTCTGCGAGGCGGTCGGCGACCGGGCCCTCCGCGCCATACCGGGTGGGCTCGTAGAAGCGGCGGCCCGCCAGCCCGTCCGGGAGGTTGTCTCGTGGCACGAAGGTGTCCGGGGCGTCGTGGGGGTAGGCGTATTCCTTCCCGTAGCCCAGGCCGCGCATCAGACCGGTGGGGGCGTTCCGCAGGTGCAGGGGGACGGGGAGCGAACCCGATGCCTCCACCGCTTCGAGGGCCCGGCCGAGTGCCCTGTAGGCCGCGTTGCTCTTCGGCGCGCAGGCCAGATGGGTGACGGCCTGGGCGAGGGGGATGCGTCCTTCGGGCATGCCGATGCGCTCGACCGCCTGGTACGCCGCCATCGCGACCCCGAGCGCCGAGGGGTCGGCGTTGCCGACGTCCTCGGAAGCGAAGATCACCAGTCGGCGGGCGAGGAAGAGCGCGTCGTCGCCGGCGGCGATCCAGCGGGCGGCGTAGTAGAGCGCGGCGTCGGGATCACTGGCCCGCAGGCTCTTGATGAACGCCGAGGCGAGGTTGTAGTGCTCTTCCCGATCGCGGTCGTGGAGCAGGGTGGGGCGTCCGGCCGCTTCGCGGAGTGAGGCGAGGGCGAGGGTCCGGCTGCCCGGCTCGCGCTGGTGATGGATGGAGGTCGCTGCTTCGAGGAGACCGAGGGCGCGGCGGGCGTCGCCGTCGGCCGCGTGGGCGATCGCCGTGCGCACCTCGTCGGGCAGCTCCCAGCCGGGCAGCCCATGGCTCTCGTGGACCGCACGTTCGAGCAGGTCCTCGAGGTCGGCGATCTCGAGTCGTTCGAGAACGAAGACGCGGCAGCGGGACAACAGCGGCGCGATCACCTCGAAGGACGGGTTCTCGGTGGTGGCGCCGATCAACGTCACCAGTCCCTGCTCGACGTGGGGCAGGAGCGCGTCCTGCTGCGCGCGGTTCAGTCGATGGATCTCGTCCAGGAAGAGCACGGTCCTCCGCGCGGAGCGCCGTGCCTTCTGGACGGTCTCCCGGATCTCCTTCACGCCGGCGACCACCGCCGATAGCGACTCGAAGCCCGCGCCCGAGCCGCCGGCGAGCAGTCGCGCGAGCGTGGTCTTGCCACAGCCCGGCGGCCCCCAGAGCAAGAGCGAGGGCAGTCGTCCGCCGTCGGCCAGGGCCCGCAACGCGGCACCCGGGGCCAGCAGCTCGCGCTGCCCCACGACCTCGTCGAGGCTGCGGGGTCGCATGCGCTCGGCCAAGGGAGCATGGGGGGACGGAGGCGAGGGCGCTCGACGCGGCTCGCGCGGGAAGAGCTCGAGCGAGTCGTCGGAGGGCATGCGGCCAGCGTAGCAACGTGTGATCCTCCCTCCGTGCCCTACGCGTCGGTCGGAATCTGCGTCAAGCCGGACCAACCCCAGGTCGCTAAGCGCGTCGCGGAGCTCCAAGGCTGGCTGTCGGCGCGCGGGATTGGCGTCGCCCTCGATACCGAGGCCGCACGCTGGATGGACGAAGACGGGCTCGATCTCGAAACCCTCGCCTCGCGGGTCGACCTGCTGATCGTGCTCGGTGGCGACGGCACCATCCTCGCCGCCGCCCGCGCGATCGGAGATCGCGGCGTGCCGCTGCTGGGGGTGAACCTCGGGACGCTGGGCTTCCTCGCCGAGATCTCGAGCGAGGAGCTCTTCGACGCCCTGGAGCAGACCCTCGACGGACGCCTGGTGGTCGCGCCGCGCATGCGTTTCGAGGTCAAGGTCGAGCGGGGCGGCGAAGTGCTCGCGCGCTACCTCGCGCTCAACGACGCCGTCATCGGCAAGAGCGCGCTCTCGCGCATGATCGACCTCGAGACGCGGGCCGACGGCGCCTACGTCACTACCTATCACGCCGACGGTCTGATCGTGGCGACGCCCACCGGCTCGTCGGCCTACTCGCTTTCGGCCGGCGGTCCGCTGCTGTTGCCCGATGGCGAGTCGATCGTCCTCACGCCGATCTGTCCGCATACGCTCACCCAGCGTCCGTTGGTGCTGCCGAACAGCTGCCAGGTCGAGATTCACGTCGACGACATGCGGGGCGGCGAAGTGCATCTGACCGTCGACGGTCAGGTCGGGCTCCAACTCGAAGAGCGCGACCGGGTGTCGGTCGTGCGGTCGGCCTACCCCGTGCGTTTGCTCGTCCCGCCCGGGCGCAATCGCTTTGCCGTGATGCGCGAGAAGCTCCGTTGGGGGGAGCGTTGATCGAGACCCTCCGCATCGAGGAGCTGGCCATCGTCGAGGCGGCGGCCCTCGAGTTCGCGCCCGGGCTCAACGTGCTCACCGGCGAGACCGGAGCCGGCAAGTCGATCGTGCTCGGCGCGCTGGCGCTCCTGGCCGGAGGGCGGGGCACCTCGAAATCGATTCGCGAGGGGGCCGACCAGGCCGTCGTCGAGGCCGTGTTTCGCACCGAAGCACTCCCCGACCTCGAAGCCGAACTTGCCGAGCGCGGCTTCGAGGGCGACGCGCACGAGCTGATCGCGCGTCGCGTGCTCGCGCGCAGCGGGCGCAGCCGTGCATGGCTCGCCGGCCAGCTCGCACCGGTGGCCGCGCTCTCGGAGATCTTCACGGGGCGCCTCGAGATCTCGAGCCAGCACCACTCCCAGTCGCTGCTGCGCACCGAACGCCACGGACAGTTGCTCGACGCGTGGGCTGGACTCGGTGGTGCGCGTCAGGCGATCAGCGAGCAGGTTGCCCGTCTGCGCGAGATCGCGGACGAAGTGCAGCGCTTGCGCGAGGAGACCCGCGAGCGCGAACAGCGCCGCGACTTCCTCTCCTTCCAGGTCAAGGAGATCGACGAGGCGAAGCTCGACCCTTCCGAGGTCGACGGCCTGCTCGGGCTGCGCGGGCGCCTCGCCCACGCCGACCGGCTGGGCCGCGAGGCGGGCGGTGCCCTCGCGCGGTTGATCGGCGACGCCCAGGATCCGTCGGTCGCCGGCGCGGCCGATCAGCTGCAGGAGGCCCGCCGCACCCTCGCCGAGCTCGCCGACCTCGATCCGGGCCTGGCGCCGATCGTCGAGGGCCTGGCCGCCGCCGGCGCGGAAGTGCGGGAGTGGGCGAGCGATCTCGAGCGTCGCCTCGACGGACTCGAAGCCGATCCGGCGCGGCTCTCCCAGATCGAGGGGCGCCTCCACCAGATCGAGCAGCTGCAGCGGAAATACGGAGCCGACGTCTCGGCAGTTCTCGCCCACCGCGACGAAGCGGCGCGCGAGCTGGCATTGGCAGAGGGCGCCGACGAACGGATCGATGCGCTCGAGGCGGAAGCCGCAACCCGGCGCGACCAGCTCACCGCAGATGCCGCGAAGCTCTCGAAGAAGCGGGCGACGGCGGCGAAGAAGCTCGTGCGGGCGGTCGAGCCGCTGCTGCGCGAGCTGGCCATGCCCGAAGCCCAGTTCGGGGTGGCCCTCGAGCCGGCCCAGCCGCCCGAGGGACTGCCCTGCGGACCCGGGGGCGTCGAGGTGCCGGCCTTCCAGATCTCGGCAAACCGGGGCGAGCCCCTCCACCCGCTCCGCCAGGTCGCGAGCGGGGGTGAGCTCTCGCGGGTGTTCCTGGCCCTGAAGCAGGCTCTCCGTGAGGAGGGCGCCGGGATGGTGCTGGTCTTCGACGAGGTCGACGCGGGCATTGGCGGCGAGGCGGCCGAGCGGGTGGGGCAACAGCTCGGCGAGCTGGCCGCCCACCACCAGGTCCTCTGCATCACGCACCTGCCCCAGATCGCCGCCTACGCGGACCGGCACTTCCGGGTCCGCAAGCAGGCGGCAGGGAAGCGGACGGGCGTGCGCATCGACGTCGTCGAAGGCGACGATCGGGTCGCGGAAATCGCCCGGATGGCGGGCGGCGCCCGCCCCGGCAAGGCGGCCCGCGAGTACGCCGCCGAGCTCCTCGAGACCCGCGGGGACCGCTAGCTCCCTCGGCTTCTCAAGCGGGGCTTCGCCCGCACCGATGAAGACCGGGAGAGTCGCGTGCCCCCTGCACTTGTGTCGGGGATCACGTCTCGGAAGCGAGGACCCGACGATGAGTACGACGGGCGTCATCCACGAGAAGGAACCGGCGGGTCCGGTGCCCCCGGGTGGCGTCGTCCGCGTACTGCGGGGCTTCTACGAGGGACTCGAGATGTCGGTGGATCGG
Source organism: Myxococcota bacterium (assembly GCA_039030075.1). Lineage (NCBI taxonomy): Bacteria > Pseudomonadati > Myxococcota > Myxococcota bacterium. The sequence goes on from JBCCEW010000015.1 coordinate 137,145, forward strand.
GACTGGATGGTCATTGGACGGGGGCGCGGTGCGGACATCGTGATCGCCGAGCCGACCATGTCCCGCGCGCATGCGGCCATCGGCTTCGATGGCGACCGCTTCTTCGTGCAGGACCTGGGCAGTACGAACGGGACCCGCGTGAACGGAAGCCGCGAACAGAAATCGACGCTCAAGAGCGGTGACGAAGTGCAGCTCGGCAAGCTCGCTCTCGAAGTGAGTCTGCCGTGCTGATGCGGAGAACGGGCTGATGGACACTTTTTCGCTGATCGTAGTTTCGGACGAGACCTCGCCGGTCCGCCGTTTCGAGCTGAAGAAGGTCTGGCTCAAGCAGGCCGCGGTCGGCACGGCCGTCTTCCTGGTGGCCGTGCTCGCGCTGTCCGTGGACTACGTCCGGATGCGCATCGACAACTCCGAGCTCGCGGCACTGCGGATCGAGACGGAAGAGCGACGCACCCAGGTCGGTGCGTTCGAGGATCGCCTCAAGGCGGTGGACGGCCGGTTGGCCGCGCTCACCGAACTCGAGCGCAAGGTCCGGATCATCGCGAACCTGCCTGGCTCCACCGCGAGCGGTGGCGGTGAGGTGCGCGCGCTCGAAGAGGGACCCGGCGGTCAGGGAGGCCTCGAAGAGGCCGTTCCGGCTGGTGCGGGCGACAACTCGGGCTCACGACTCCCGACGATTCCCGCCGACGCCGATGTGCCCGAGCGCGTCAGTCTGCTCGGCAACGCCGCCGAGTACCTGGGCGTGATCGCCGAGGGGCAGGCCGCGAGCCTCGAGGAGCTGGTGAAAGGGCTCGAGGGCAAGCAGGACTTCCTGGCGTCCTCGCCGTCCGTCTGGCCGGCCGAGGGCTGGCTGACCTCGGGCTACGGCTACCGGACGTCGCCGTTCACGAAGAAGAAGCAGTTCCACTCGGGCATCGACATCGCCGGTGCGCCGGGCACGCCGATCATCGCGCCGGCGCGGGGCAAGGTCGTGTTCTCGGGCAACAAGGGCCCGCTGGGCAAGAGCCTGACGATCGACCACGGCTACGGCGTCCGCACGATCTACGGCCACAACAAAGAGCTGTTCGTGAAGCGCGGCGACAAGGTCGAGCGAGGCGACAAGATCGCATCGCTCGGCAACAGCGGCCGCAGCACCGGGCCGCACCTCCACTACGTGGTGGAGGTCAACGGCAAGACCCGCAATCCGCTCGATTACATCTTCGACTAGCGGAAGCGCGGCGAAGAACCTCCGAGCGAGGCCTTCGCTGCTCGGGGCGGGCTAGGGCGTCGCCGGATCGCGCGCGGGCTGGCCCGCTTCGTAGCGCGTCAGGTGATCAGCGAAGACGGCGAGTACGTCGGGGGGAAGCCCGCGACCGCGCAGCTGGGTGACCACCTGTCGCTGGATGCGGATCGCGGCATCGAACTCACCGAGCTCCGCGTGGGCAGCCGCGAGGGTGTCGAGGTACTCCGGGCGGGCGCCGCCCGGATTGCGCGTGACCTGTTGGGCGAGGCGTAGGGCCCGCGTCGCGTCGCGCAGTTCGTCGACGGGACAGGTGGCGAGGAAGTAGGCGTACTCGTTGCGGGCCGCGTCGTGGTCGCAGCGCTCGACGCTCTCGGCCAGCGCTTCGCGCTGAGCGGCGAAGGCGCGCGTCGCGCGGAGCACCCGGGACACGTAGGCGATCTCGTACTCGCCGCAGGGATTCGCCGCATGGGCCACGCGGGCGTCCTCGGCCGCACCGACCAGGTCACCCGTGGCCTCGCGTGCCTCGACGCGCTTGAGCCGCAGGGCGGCGTCTTCGGGCGCCAGCGCGATGGCGCGGTCGACGAGCGGTAGGAGCTCGCCGTTGCGGCCCTGAAGGCGCAGCGCGTCGATCCAGCCGCGCAGCACCGGCAGCCCGTTCGGATAGCGCTCGCCGAGCTCGGCGTAGAGGGCTTCGGCGCGGGCGTAGTCGCGGTCGGTCTCGAGGGTCCGGTAGGCGATGCCCAGTTGCTCGAAGTCGGCGAGGACGCCGTTCGGATCGGGCCCGACCGGATCGAGGCTCTGGGCGGGCGCCGGCGCGGGTTCGGCGACGTAGCCCAGGGCCGCGAGTCGCGCGGCTTCCTCGGGGTCGAGGCCGACGGTCGCATCCGCGTCGGCCACCGGCGCTGCCCCGACCAGGGCTTCGAGCCGCTCGCGGAGCTCCTCGCGGGTTTCCGGGTGGGCCGCCGCAAGGTTCTCGAGCTCGCCTGGATCCTTTTTCAGATCATAGAGTTCGGGCGAAGTCTTGTGGATGTACTTCCAGGTTCCATCGCGCAGGGTCCAGAGCCGTGAGGCCCCGAAAGCGGTGTGGGCTTCCTGGGACTCGCCGTAGCCCAGCCGACCGGGCGCCACGGGTTCGGTGTCGGTGAAGAAGGGCTGCAGGGGGGCACCGCGTCCTGCGGCGGGCGACTCCAGCTCCGCCCAGGCCAGCGCCGTGGCCGGCAGGTCGATGGTCCGTACGAGCTCTCGCACGCGGCGGCCCGCCGGAAGCGACGGCGGCCCCCACAGAACCAGCGGCACGCGCATCGTCGTGTCGTAGACGAGGAGCGAGTGGGTCGGCTCGCCGTGGTCGCCCAGGCCCTCGCCATGATCGCTGGTCACCATCACCAGCGTGGTGTCGCGCAGACCCTGGGACTCGAGGGTCGCGATCACGCGCCCGACGGCGGCATCGGTGAACGCCACCTCTGCGTGATAGGGCACGCCGGGAAACTTCGCGGCGAAGCGCGGCGGCGCGTCGTAGGGCGCGTGGGGATCGTAGAAGTGCAGCCACAGGAAGAACGGGTCATCGCGGCGCGCTTCGAGGAAGCGCACCGCGTGGCGGGCGATGTCGTCGGCGTCTCGTTCGTCGACGGTATGGCCGCTCCGCGCGCCGGCCGCATGTCGTTGCTTGTGTGCGACATCGCTGGCGTTGGGGTCGCGGTACCCGGTGAAGCCCTGGGCCAGGCCCTTGCGGCGTTCCATCACCAGGATCGCGATCTCGGCCTGGGTCACGTGGCCCGCCCCCTGGAGCGCCTCGGCCAGCGTGGTGTGGGACGCGGCGAGCTGGTAGCCGCTGTTGGCGCGGACCCCATGACCGAAGGGGTGGAGGCCGGTGAGCATCGAGGCGTGGGAGGGCAGGGTGCTCGGCGAGGAAGTCGTCACCTGCTCGAAGACGACGCCCTCTCGGGCCAGGCGGTCGAGGGTGGGGGTCGGGCTGGGATCGGCACCGTAGGCACCCACGGCGTCGGTCCGCAGGGTGTCCACGGTGATCCAGAGGAGATTGCGGTAGTTCGGGTTGCGCGCCGTCTCGCGCGCGTCGCTTGCGGAGAGCTCGTCCGGTGCGGTCGGAGCCGGGCTGCCATCGCACGCGAGCGCAGCGAGCAGCCCGGCGACAGCGACCCGGTGCAGGCGTCCGCGCCCCTGTAGCGGGGCCTTCCCCTCGTGGATCGCCGCGGCGTCGTGCATGGGGCCGAGAAGTAGCAGAAAGCGGTCCACCCGAAGCCGTCGCACGCCGATGGGGACACCACGATTTCCGTTGTACGGGCGGGGGTTTGCCCGTCATTTGCAGCTTTCGTACACTCGCCGGCTGCCCGCTTCCTGGCAGCGAACGGACCATGGCCAACCTCTTCCAACGCGTCTTCGGCAGCCACAACGACCGCATCGTCAAGCGGATCGTCCCGCTCGCAGAGCAGGTCGGTGCGCTCGAGCCGGAGCTCACCAAGCTCCGCGACTCCGATCTGCGCGCGCGCACCGGTGCGTTCCGGCAGCGACTCGAGCAGGGCGAGCCCCTCGACGATCTCCTGCCCGAGGCCTTCGCCACCGTGCGCGAAGCCGCGAAGCGCTCGCTGGGGCAGCGCCACTATGACGTCCAGTTGATCGGCGGCGTGGTGCTCCACCGCGGCGGCATCGCCGAGATGCGCACCGGCGAGGGGAAGACGCTGGTCTCGACCTTGCCCGCCTATCTGAACGCGCTGGCGGGCAGCGTGCACGTCGTCACCGTGAACGACTACCTCGCGCGGCGCGATGCGGAATGGATGGGCGAGGTGCACCGCTTCCTCGGCCTCGACGTGGGCGTGATCCTTCACGACATGACCGATGTGGAGCGCCGCGCAGCGTACGGCGCCGACATCACCTACGTCACCAACAACGAACTCGGCTTCGACTACCTGCGCGACAACATGAAGTTCACCAACGCGCAGCAGGTTCAGGGGCCGCTCGACTTCGCGATCATCGACGAGGTCGACTCGATCCTGATCGACGAGGCGCGGACGCCGCTCATCATCTCCGGACCTTCGGAGCAGAACACCCAGCTCTACGCCCTGGTCGACCGGGTGGTTCCGAAGCTCGATCAAGGCGAGAAGGGCGAGGCGGCGAAGGCGATCGAAGAGACCGGCGACTTCTGGTGGCCTCAACAATTCAGTTTGGGTCCCCTCTTTCTTTTTACCTACCATTGGGTCCCATTTGAGAGCTGTCACTGAGGGCACTTTCATGTGTGATGTGGATGTTGGTGACATGTTCTTGAACTTCATGATGCACCCTGATCTTAGAGTGCTGTGTGGAGTTGACCTCACCCCCTACAACATTGATTTATCCACCCT